>NZ_JBYSZP010000018.1:0-117518 GCF_058787295.1 Pseudomonas sp. FW305-3-2-15-E-TSA4
ATCGGTCACCAGTCGCCAAGGAGAAGTTGGCGGCGTGAAACCTTAATCAGTGTCCAAGATTACTTGACCAGTTCAGCCTGCTCGCGAAGGCAGACTGCCAGCCAAGGATGCTGCTGGCTGTTATGGCCCCTTCGCGAGCAGGCTCGCTCCCACATGGGGTTTGATGGCGGTCTTGCGCCCGAGCATCACAGTGGCAATCACCCCGCAGGCAAACACCCAGGTAATCGGCTCGACATGTTCACCAAAGAACAGCGCCGAAAACGCGATGGTGAAAAAGATCTGCAGCAACTGGATCTGACTGACCCGCGCAATCCCGCCCATCGCCAACCCGGCGTACCAGGCGAAGAAGCCGAGAAACTGCGAAAACAGCGCCACGTAGCCGAACGCCCACCAGGCCTTGGCTGACACTGCACCGTGATGCTGCAGCGCCAGGTACAACACCGGGCCGATCAGCAGCGGCGTCGACAGCACCAGCGCCCAGCAGATCACTTGCCAGCCGCCCATTTCCCTGGCCAACCGGCCACCCTCGGCATAGCCCAGACCACCGACGGCAATTGCGCCGAGCATCAACAAGTCACCGGCCTGAATGCTCCCGTCGCCGGTGTACAACGCGTAGCCGAGCACCAGCGCACTGCCCAGCGCGGCGCAGGCCCAGAAGGCTTTCGACGGCCGCTCGTGGGACAGCCACGCCGCATACAGCGCCACGCACAGCGGCTGCAAACCGTTGACCAGCGCGCCGTGGGACGCCGGCAAGGTCTGCATGGCCCACGCCGACAGCACCGGGAAGCCAAGAATCACCCCGGCGATCACCAGGCTCAGGCCTTTGATCTGCTGCCAGCTCGGCCACTTCTCGCGTCGCCATAACAACAACGCTGCCGCGGGAATCGCCGCGAACAGCGCGCGGCCGAGGCCGTTGAGCAGCGGATGCAGTTCCTGCACCACGATCCGGGTGAAGGGCAGGGTCAGGCTGAAAATCACAACCCCGAGCAGGCCGAGGGCCATGCCGGTGTTTTCGCGCGAGGACATGTGAGTGACCAGAATTGAAGGTGACAGGAAGGTGGCTTCATCTAGCCATAAACCGGGCGGCTCGGGCTGTTACAGCTAGGCACAGACTTAGGCGTACAGTTTGCGGACGCTATCGCGAGCAGGCTCACTCCTACAATTGGAATGCATTCCCCTGTAGGAGTGAGCCTGCTCGCGAAAAACGATAACGCGGTCTTCGAGGTAGTAGCCGGTTGTTACCCGCCCCAACGGATAAGGTCTACCTTGAATACTCCTGCAAGTCCATATCCCAGAGGAGTCCTCCCCATGGCCGCGAAAAAAATCCTGATGCTGGTCGGCGATTACGTCGAAGACTACGAAGTGATGGTGCCGTTCCAGGCCCTGCAAATGGTTGGTCACACCGTGCACGCCGTGTGCCCGGACAAGGCTGCGGGCAAGACCGTGCGCACCGCGATCCATGACTTCGAAGGCGACCAGACTTACAGCGAGAAACCCGGTCACCTGTTCGCCCTCAATTTCGACTTTGCCAAGGTCACCGAGGCCGATTACGACGCGCTGCTGATCCCCGGCGGTCGTGCGCCGGAATACCTGCGCCTGAACGAAAAAGTCCTGGAGCTGGTGCGCGCCTTCGACAAGGCCGGCAAGCCGATTGCCGCGGTCTGCCACGGCGCGCAGCTGTTGGCGGCAGCGGGCGTTCTCGAAGGGCGCGAATGCAGCGCCTATCCGGCCTGCGCCCCGGAAGTGCGACTGGCCGGTGGCACGTTCATCGATATCCCGGTGACCGACGGCCACGTTCAAGGCAATCTGGCGACTGCGCCAGCGTGGCCGGCGCATCCGAACTGGCTGGCCGGTTTCCTCGGTCTGCTCGGCACCAAGATCACCCTGTAACGAGGATCCGCCGATGTGCGAGCTCTACGTCAAGGCCGACCCGATTCTCTACGAATCCCGCTCGCGCTCGCTGCGCATCTGCGGCGTGGTGACGACCCTGCGCCTGGAAAACCAGTTCTGGGACATCCTCAGCGAAATCGCCGAAGTCGATGGCATGACCACCAACCAGTTGATCGCCAAGCTGTATGAAGAGGTGATGGATTATCGCGGGGAGGTGGTGAATTTCGCTTCGTTCCTGCGGGTGAGTTGCACGCGGTATCTGAGTCAGCGACGGGTGAGTGCGCCGGAGTTGTCGGTGGTGCGGGCGGGGGTGAAACAGCCAACACCGGGGTGACGCCTTCGCGAGCAGGCTCGCTCCCACATTGATTGCCGAGTGCTCACCTATTTTTGTGATCACTGGAGATCTACTGTGGGAGCGGGCTTGCTCGCGAAGAGGCCACTACAGGCGACAGAAGTCTCGGGCTGGTCTTTACTTTGAAGCGCAAAACCTCTCAACCGCCAAGGAGAAACGCGCATGTCCGGATGGTACGAAGTGAGCAAAAGCAGCAACGGCCAGTTCAGGTTTGTGCTGAAGGCCGCCAACGCCGAAACCATTCTCACCAGCGAGCTCTACACCACCCGCGCGGCTGCCGACAACGGCATTGCTTCGGTGCAGAGCAACAGCCCGCTGGATGAACGCTACGAGAAGAAGACCACCAAGGATGGCCATCCTTACTTCAACCTCAAGGCCGCCAACCACCAGATCATCGGCAGCAGCGAGTCGTACTCCAACGATGCCGCGTGTGCCAAAGGCATCGCGAGCGTCAAGGCCAATGGGCCGAGCAAAGTGATCAAGGACAAGACCTTGCCGGTGCTCTGAAGAACACAGAAGAGCAAAAATGTGGGAGCGGGCTTGCTCGCGAAGGCGTCGTGTCAGTCGACATCTCCAGTGACTGATCCACCGCCTCGCGAGCAAGCCCGCTCCCACATGGGGTTGTGTGTGTTAGCGCAGGGTGTTGAGGATTGCTTTTAGCTGAGCTTGCCCAGCTTCGCTCAACGGAAACACCGGCAAGCGCGGATCACCAACCTCCAGCCCCGTCTCGCGCAATCCGGCCTTGATCGTCGCCGGCAAACCGCCCTTGAGGATGAAGTCCAGCAGCGGCAACTGGCGGTAGAACAACTCGCGTGCCTGCTGCAGATCACCGGCCAGAGCGGCCGCATACAGATCCAGGTTCAACTGCGGGATCAGGTTCGGCGCGGCGGTGCACCAACCCTTCGCCCCGGCGGCAAACGCTTCCAGTGCCAGCGGATTGCAGCCGTTGTAGAACGGCACCTGACCTTCACCGAGTAATTGCAGCTTGTGCATGCGCTGAATGTCGCCGGTGCTCTCCTTGACCATGGTCACGTTTTCCACGCCATTGACGATGCGCAGAATCAGCTCGACCGACATGTCGGTGCCGCTGGTGGCCGGGTTGTTGTAGAGCATGATCGGCACACCGACGCTGTCGCCGATGGCGCGGTAGTGCGCGAGGATTTCCGCTTCAGTCAGCTTCCAGTACGACGCCGGCAGCACCATCACCACGTCGGCGCCATGGGCTTCGGCGAAGCGTGCGCGGCGTACGGCTTTGGCGGTGGTCAGGTCGGACACGCTGACGATGGTCGGCACCCGTTTGCCCACGTGCTTGATGCTGAACTCGGCGACCTGATCCCATTCGGCGTCGCTCAGGTAGGCGCCTTCGCCGGTGCTGCCGAGCGGGGCGATGGCATGGACGCCGCTGTCGATCAGACGATCGATCGATTGGCCGAGCGCCGGCAGATCGAGGCCTTCGCCGTGGGTGCTGAACGGGGTGATGGTGTAGCCGATGATGCCGTGAATATTGGACATGATGAGTCTCCGGAAAAAGCTGAAATCAGTTCAGGCAATCGGCGTGTTGGCGCAGGTTCTGCCGGGCGTAGTAGTTGAAGGCGGCGGCGTGGCGTTTGGGTTTCGACACCCAGTCATGGGCCTCGCGCCCCAGCGCCGGAATGATCGGTTTGATCGTACCGGCGGCCATTGCCAGCAACTGCAGTTTGGCGGCGCGCTCGATCAGTTGGGCGATGACACAGGCTTCTTCGATCGTGCTGCCGGTCGACAGCTGGCCGTGGTGCGACAGTAGAATCGCGCGCTTGTCGCCCAGTGCACCGGCAATCAGTTCGCCCTCTTCGTTACCCACCGGCACGCCCGGCCAGCCTTCGAGAAACGCGCAGTCGTCGTACAGCGGGCACAGGTCCATGTGGGAAATCTGCAGCGGCACTTCCAGCATCGACAGCGCGGCAATGTGCGTCGGATGGGTGTGGATGATGCAGTTCACGTCCGGCCGGGCGCGGTAGACCCAGCTGTGGAAACGGTTGGCCGGGTTGGCCATGCCGTGCCCTTCGAGCACTTCCAGGTCTTCGTTGACCAGCAGCAGATTGCTCGCGGTGATTTCATCGAAACCCAGGCCCAGTTGCTGAGTGTAATAGGTCCCCGGTTGTGGGCCGCGAGCGGTGATCTGTCCGGCCAGACCGGAGTCATGACCGCTCTCGAACAGGATCCGGCAGGTCAGCGCCAGCTTTTGCCGGTCAGTCCACGTATTATCCGCCAGGGTGTTTTGCATCTGGGTCAGCGCTTGCTTGACCAGTTGCTCTTTGGGTAGTGCTAATGTCTTGGCCATGTCTGTGTCCTTTGGGTGATTGCAAATGACACTAAAGAGCCTATATGACACAAAGTGTCATAAGCAAGCATCAATCGTCGTTTCCTTGATGGAATAACTGCTGCGCATGTCTATCCGTTTGAAATTGTTGAGAAAAAAACTTGGCGTGACACTTGAGGCGCTGGCGGAAAAATCCGGCATGACCAAGAGTTATCTGTCGAAGGTCGAGCGCGGGCTGAACACCCCGTCGATTGCGGCCGCGCTGAAACTGGCGAAGGCACTGAACGTGAAGGTCGAGGAATTGTTCTCCGAAGACAACGTCAGCCTCGACAGCTACAGCCTGGTGCGCAGCCACGAACGCCAGTCACTGGCGGCCAACGATCAGAGCCCGGGGTATGCGGTGCTGGCGCATCAGGTCAGCGAGCGCAACCTGCTGCCGTTCATCATCTACCCGCCGCGCGAGTTCACCGACAAGACCTTCAAGGAGCATTTGGGCGAGGAGTTTCTGTTCGTCCACGAAGGGCAGGTGGAAGTGGATTTCATGAACGAGCGGGTGCTGCTCGAACGTGGCGATGCGCTGCACTTCAACGCGCAGAAGCCGCACCGGATCAGGTCGGTGGGCGAGGTGCAGGCGCAGTTGCTGGTGGTGGTGCACAGCTCGGAAGAATGAGCCGCCAGAAAAATCTTCGCGAGCAAGCCCGCTCCCACATTTGGAATGCATTCCAAGGTGGGAGCGGGCTTGCTCGCGAAGGCGTCAGTACTGCTTACATCAAATCTCGACGGGAACCGAAAGCTTCGGACTCCCCAACGCATGCGTCTTCGCATCAAAAAACCGCAACTCAATCCCGGTGCCCTCGAACACCTTGGCGTAATGGCGTTTCTGATGCTGAATGAACGCCGCACTGCGCGGATAAATCGAGATCGCCACGCTCGCCGGTTTCGCCAGGCGCAGTGCCCTCACGATGTGCGCATCCTGCTCGCCCAGCGCATGACCGAAGATGCACAGGTTCTGCGCGTGCCCCAATAACTGCTCGTAGCAGAACGACAGATAATCCGAGCTGCGAATAGTCTTGAGCTTGTCCGCGCTCGGCCCTTCGTTGACGAACAGCGGCACGTCGTCCAGCGTCTTGATCGTGTTGTTGATCGCGAAGCTGCCGAGCAGGGTGCCCTCGGTCGAGGTCAGTTTGCGCGCGGTGCCATCCTGATTGCGCACCAGGTGCAGCCCGCCGTGCAGATACAACAGACGCGGTTTGGCGCTGCTGCTTGCGCTCAGATCGAAACTGGCGTCGGGACCGTTGAACAGGTCGTCGATCGCCTCGCTGCGGTGCTGGATCGCCCAGTAGCTGAGCAGGTCGTAATTGGTGGTGAACACCGTGCGATACCGCGCCAGTTCTTCATTGAGCGTGGCCAGAGTCGGGGCCTGCACCAGGCGCCAGGGAATGTGCACGGCGTGTACGGTGTTGATCAGCGCTTCCTTGATCGCGTAGTAGCGATTGCGCGGTGCCGCCGAACTGACGGCCAGGGCCTTGTTGACCCGGCTGGTGGTTTTCAGCGCACCGAGCACCTGCTCGAAGCTGCGCGTCTGCATCGCGTCGAACACGCTCAGTTCCGACGGGCTCAGCGGTTTCTCTTCCACGGTGCGCGCGTTTTCGAACAGCGAGTCATAGCCAAAATCGTCCCACACCGCGCGACTGGCGCCATTGCCCACCAGCAGACCGTTGAAGTCGGCGGTGGCGCGCAGGGCGCTCCAGTCTTCGAGGGTGGCGTCGACGTCCAGAAAATCGGTCATTGCGTGGGCAGTCTCAAAACAAAGGGCGGATGGACGGCGACTTTATCACGAGCGGGCATTGAGCCAGATCAACATCGGTGGTGACCGATCGGTCGATCCTGTGCACATCCGCCGTATCGGAGCAGTCGATTCGGCCCCAGTCAGGAGACGCGCATGAGCAGCACCTTTTTCATTCCGGCCGTAAACATCATGGGCAACGGATGCCTCGACGAAGCCATGGTTGCGATCCGCAACTACGGTTTTCGCAAGGCGCTGATCGTCACCGACGCGGGGCTGGCCAAGGCTGGCGTGGCGACCATGCTTGCCGAAAAACTGGCGATGCAGGACATCGATTCGGTGATCTTCGACGGCGCCAAACCGAACCCGAGCATCGCCAACGTCGAATCCGGGCTGGCGCTGCTCAAGGACAGTCGTTGCGATTTCGTGGTGTCGCTGGGCGGCGGTTCGCCCCATGACTGCGCCAAGGGCATTGCTCTGTGTGCGACCAACGGCGGGCAGATCCGCGACTACGAAGGCGTCGATCAATCGAGCAAGCCGCAATTACCGCTGATCGCCATCAACACCACCGCCGGCACCGCCAGCGAGATGACCCGTTTCTGCATCATCACCGACGAATCGCGCCACGTGAAAATGGCCATCGTCGACCGCAACGTCACGCCGCTGCTGTCGGTCAACGACCCGGCGCTGATGGTCGCCATGCCGAAAAGCCTGACTGCCGCCACCGGCATGGACGCGCTGACCCACGCCATCGAGGCCTACGTCTCGACCGCGGCCAACCCGATCACCGACGCCTGTGCGCTGAAGGCCATGACCCTGATCAGCAACAACCTGCGCCTGGCCGTGCGTGACGGCAGCGACCTCGCGGCGCGGGAAAACATGGCTTACGCGCAGTTCCTCGCCGGCATGGCGTTCAACAACGCATCGCTTGGCTACGTGCACGCCATGGCCCACCAGTTGGGCGGTTTCTACGACTTGCCCCATGGCGTGTGCAACGCCGTGCTGCTGCCGCATGTGCAGACCTTCAACGCGTTGATCTGTGCCGAACGCCTGACTGACGTCGCCCACGCCATGGGCGCTGACATTCGTGGTTTCAGCCCGGAAGAGGGCGCTCAGGCGGCGATCAATGCGATCCGTTGTCTGGCCAGGGACGTCGATATTCCCGGCGGCCTGCGTGAACTCGGCGCCAAGCTCAGCGATATTCCAGTGCTCGCCACCAACGCATTGAAAGACGCGTGCGGTCTGACCAACCCACGGGCGGCGGATCAGCGGCAGATCGAGGAGATTTTCCGTAATGCTTTTTAAGGGCTGACGCGCGTCGGCGTGAATCTCACACAGAGCATCGCGCCGACTGCAAGCAAACTGCATAACAGTGCCAGCGGCCACGCCGAAGGGCTAGCGACAAGACTGGCAATCGCGCCGATCATTGCCGCCATCAGTTGATGAATAAATCCGCTCAACGCCATTGCGTAAGCACCCGCAATCGGTGCGCCATCGTTGGCACGGGACAGGCTGATCGGGTAGTTCAGCGATTGTCCGAACACCGCTACGCAATAGGGCAGCCACAGCATCAGCGCGACGGAACTGGCTGTCAGACTGCCCAGCAGCATCACTCCGCACCCCGCCATCACCAGCACCACGCCCAACGTCATCAACCGGTGTTGACCCGTGCGCAGAACGAAGCGATTGACCACCAGTGCCCCGAGAAAGTATGCCGCACTGATCGGCCAGCCGAGCAGACCGTAATCCACCGTAGACCAATTGAACGGTCCTTGCAGGATCAGTGGCGCAGCCGTGTTGAAGGCGATGATCACCCCGTAGCCGAGGCCTCCGGCCAGTGCCGGCAACAGGAACGCGCGATGGATCAGGATGCGCCGGTAAATCAGCCATGCCGAAGCATTGGTTTGCGCCTCCTCCAATGGCGCAAAATTGACCCGGGATACGATCATGGCCATCAGCAGGCACGTGATGCCGAGCAAGTAGAAGATTGCCTGCCAGCCCAGCGTGACCTGAATGATCGAACCCAGGTACTGACCGATGCCTAGAGCCACCACGAACGAAATCGAAATCCATGACAATGCCTTGGCCAGCAGGTCGCCGCGAAAACTGTCGCGAATCAGCACCCGTGCCATCACCGAAATCCCGCTGGCGCCGACGCCCTGAATCAGGCGCAGTAACAGGAACGACTCCAGCGTCGAACCCAGCGGCAACGCCAGGTTCGCCACGCCATACAGCCCCAATGCTGCGAGTAACACAGGTTTGCGCCCGATACGCTGGGCCAGTGATCCCCAAAGCAGCATTGGCAGCGCCATGCCGACCAGATAAATCGATAAACCCCACGCCACTTGCGCAGGCCCTGCATGCAGATGGCCGGCAATCTCCGGCAGCGCTGGCAGGTAAATACTCATGCCCAACTGTGCAAGGAACACAGTGCAGCAGGTGATAAGAAGGGTGGCGCTGGCGTTCATCTATCGTCCCTGGCTCAGATGTCGAAATCGACGCGGTGTGTGCGCAACAATTCGCTGACTACATCGCAGAAACGTCGGATCAGCGACGGCTCCATATCAGCACGCAAGGTTACCCGAATGGCCGCTTTACCTTGGGCAACTACCGGGAAAAATACTGCGCTGGTGAAAAAGCCTTGCTCGGCCAGCTCGCTGGCGATGAGATTGGCCAGATCCGCCTGGCCGCAGTCGATCAAGCGGATTGCCATCGCGCTGTGGCATTGCTCTGTACTGATCAAACTGTCGAAGAGGCGGATATTAGCCTGGAGGCGGGCCTGTAGAGCGGCGAATTCGGCGGTGTAATGTAGACGAATTGACGCTCGGCCGGCGCCGATTGCCGCACAGTTGAGACTTTGTGACCAATTGCTCGGGCCGCCATAGCGCTGGATGATTTTTTTCTGGCGCTGGTTGCCAAGCATCACCAGTCCACCACTGGCGCCAAATGACTTGGCCAGCGACGCGACGATCACGCAGTCATCTTCCAGCGTCTGGATTCTCGGGCGTATCAGACCGACGCCGTTATGGCCCACGGCTGACAACGCGTGTGAATCATCCAGATAAAGAAACAGCCCGTAACGATCCTTGAGGTACAGCAGGCCTTCCATGTTGGACACGCCGCCCATGCTGTAGGCGCCATCGCCAATATAGGCCACACGACCATATTGCTGGCAGATCTTTTCTAGAAAATTCATATCGTTGTGTGGACAGGTCATCACCCGGGTTTCGTCGGCGCATGCAGCTTTCAAGTGATTCATCGAGTAATGCGCCTGACGGTCAAAGACCATCGCTGGCGGGCGATTCTCGGTCAATACACCGCTGGCCAGCAGCGGCAAGATCCCCGCACTTGCAGCGCTGCAGGACAGGGTCGTCAGGCACACTGCATCGAACAACTGCGAAAGCTCGGTTTCGTATTTTTCGAGAATCCCCAGCTTGCAGCGATTTTTCGAGTTGGCGATGCGCAAGGTGCCGGTTTCCTGCAGTGCGGCGATTGCACCTCCGAGCAAGGCAGGGTGGTGATCAAGGCCAAGGTAGGAAGTGGTACAGAAGTGTTGTAACTCTCGTCCGTATTGATCGAGCAGGTGGTTGGAACCCATGACCTCGACATTGAGACCGGCGACTTTGCCGAGCTCGGCGTTTTCCCAGTTCTGGTTTGCCAGGGCGATGACTTTTCGATAGTTGGAATAAAGGTTTGGTGCTTGCTGTGTATGGTTCATCAGGGCATCCCTTGTGCGTGGCAATCCGTGGGCCTTGCAATTTGTGTGTATTGCCAGACTTTACGGAACACGAATTCGGGCCTGAATCAGACACTTCCTGCAATACTGAGCGGAATTGGATATTTGCTTGTAGGGCGATGTTCTGATGCGGTGTCGGGCGCCTCCGAAGCCTACCCGGCAGGTGCCAGATTCCTGCTCGTCGCCCCACCAAACTGAATCAACACCAGCCCGCCAATCAGCAACAACGCGCCCAATACCCGCGACGCCGTCAGCTGTTTCTCCACCAGCCCGAACAACCCGAAGTGATCCAGCACCATCGACGCAATCACCTGTCCGGCCAACGCCAGCGCAACAAACCCCGACGCGCCGAGCTTCGGCAGCAACATCACCGCCAGCGCCACAAAGCACACGCCGAACGCACCGCCAGCCCACATCCACAACGGCGCCTTGCTGATAAACCCCAGCGACGGCAGCGGCAGGCGCAACGCCAGAATCACCGGCAACAGCACCAACACACTCACCAGCAACGAGGCCAAGGTTGCCCATAGCGGATGGCCGAGGCCCCGCGCCAGGTTGCTGTTGATCGCACTTTGAAACGGCACCACCGCCCCGGCAAACGCGGCCAGCAGCAACAAGCCAACCCACTGCAACGTACTCATGCTCACTCTCCAACAGGTTTTGCTGGACTCTAGGGTATTCGTCGCGCAGATTTAAATTCCGTTTTGTCATCCAGAACATGCACAAGATGAATGATCTACGCCGTATCGATCTCAACCTGCTGGTGGTCCTCGATGCTTTGCTCAGCGAGCAACATGTCACCCGCGCTGCCGAGCGGCTGCACCTGAGTCAACCGGCGGTCAGCCATGCGCTGGCGCGGCTGCGCGACTTGCTCGGCGATCCGCTGCTGGTGCGCGCCGGTTCGACGCTGGTGCCCACGGCGCGGGCGCTGGAACTGGTTGCGCCACTGGCCGAAGCGTTGGCCCAGGTGCAATCGCTGCTGGCGCCGAACACTTTCGGTCCGGCCACTGCGCGGCGAACCTTTCGTGTGGCGATGTCCGACTACGGCGCGGCCATCATCCTGCCCGATCTGATCCGCACCTTGCGCCGAGAGGCCCCGGGCATCGACCTGCAAATCAGCCATGCCAGCCGCGAGGGCATGCTGGAGGGTGTGCTCAACGGTGACATCGATTTGGCCGCCGGGGTGTTCCCGGAAATGCCCAACGAGTTGCGCAGCAGCGTGCTGTTCGAAGAGCGCTACGTCTGCCTGCTGGATCGCCGCAGCTTGCCGGCCGACGGCGTACTGGATTTGCCGACCTACCTGTCGCGCCCGCATGTTTTGCTGGAAATGCGCGGCAGCGGCACCCCGGAAATCGAGCGGGCGCTGACCTCACTGCGCGAACGCCGCCGCGTCGCCATTAGCCTGCCGCACTGGAACGTCGCCCCCGAGTTGATCAGCGGTACGGATCTGATTCTCACGGTGTCGTCACGCAGCGTGCGCGAGATTGATCAGCAGGAGCTGATTGTGCTGCCGCCACCGTTCGAGATTGCGCCGTTCACGTTTGTGCTGGCGTGGCATAAGCGCCGGGGTGGGGATCAGGCGTTGAACTGGTTGAATCGCCGGATTGAGGAGGGGATAGTGCGCGGCTGAAAACGTTATCAAGGAGTGGGGTGTGACAGTGAAGTCTGGATGGATCGGGTGGGTGGCCCTGAGTGGGTGGTTGATGGCGGGGCAGGTGTTGGCTGGTTGCGTGCCAACACCGATGGCAGGAGATCTGGATCTTTCTGTCTGCAAGGAGTGGCCTGCATATCCAGGATTAACCATCAACGCCACTGCACAGTTTAAGCGCGGATCCCCATCTGATGACCCAGAAGCGCTGAGTACCTACGATTTCGACTTGTCCGTTCTGGACACCGCTCAATCGAAACCCATTGCGACTTATTACAAAGCGGCTGCATTTGTATTGGATGGCGTCAGTTTGCGAGAAATAACGCTCGATACGGCTCGCTACACACTGACTACCGATCTTCGTGCCTTTGGCGTACGTGCGTTATCCACTAATGGATCCCGGATCAATCCGATGGAAGAAAACCTGCTTTCGCTCTACGTGAAAGAGGGCGAAAAATTGCGCCCGGTATTGGATAAATTAGTGGTTTATCGGTATGGCGGCGAGTGGGATGGTGACTGCGAAGGCGAGCGATATGAGATTTCAAGAACGGTAGAAATCGCTAAAACGAGCTCTCACGGCTATGCAGATCTGATTGTCAAAACCTTGGAGAAAGACACAACAAGTGTGGGGACGGGAGACGCATGTAAAACTAAAACCACTGACAACAAACCCGTTTTGACAACATTGCACTACGACGGAAAATCATACGTTTTGCCAAACGGTTTCCAAGGCCTGTAACCCGCCAGCCAGACACGACACTTATCAAGGAAGAACCATGCTTAACCCCACCAGACTCCTGATCGCCTTCGGTTTGCTGGCCATCACCACCCAAGCCCACGCCGCCTGCACCACCAAGAGTTTCGACGGCAAATCCATGTCACGCTGCAACGTCTGGCCGGCGTTCCCGAGTCAGGCGATTTCGGTCAAATCCACCTATCTGGCCGATTCTGGTGGTGACGATGCCGGGGCGTTCGATCTGGACCTGGCGCTCCTCAATGCGAGCAACGCCAAACCCATCGCCACCTACCGTAAGCCGGGCGCCTACAACTCCGATGCCGTGCGCCTGGATGACGTACGCATCGACACGGCGCGCTACCGATTGACGTCGGACATCCGCGCGTTTGGGCTGCGCGCGAAGTTCGTTCACAGTTCCCATGCCATTCCCTACGAGAAAACCGATCTGGCGCTGTATGTGCGCGAGGGCGACGAGTTACGTCCGGTGCTTGAAGGCCTGGTGGTCTTCAAGGACAACGGTGAGTTCGCGAATGACTGCGAGGGCTACAGCAAGAAAATCCGCCGAACGCTCGAGATCGCTCCAACGAGCCACAATGGTTTCGCCGATCTGATCGTCACCACCACCGGCAGCAAAATGAAAAACACCAAGTCCGGCAATCAGTGCGTTTCGACAAACACCGACCTGAAGAAAAAACAGATCACCCTGACGTACGATGGCCAGCAGTACAACGTCCCTGAAGACCTCAGAGGTTACTGACCCATGCTCACCGGCCTCAACCACCTGACCCTCGCTGTCAGCGATTTGCCCCGCAGCCTGGCGTTCTATCGCGATATGCTCGGTCTGCGCGTCGAAGCCACGTGGGACGCCGGTGCCTATCTGTCGCTGCCGGGGTTGTGGGTGTGTCTGTCGCTGGACGCACAGCGCAGCGCAGCGCCGTCCGTCGACTACACCCATTACGCATTCAGTCTGGCCGAGGCGGATTTTTCATCGTTCGTGCAGAAGCTAAAAGTGGCGAACGTACAGGAGTGGCGCGACAACCGCAGCGAAGGTGCGTCGTTCTACTTTCTTGACCCTGATGGCCACAAGCTTGAGGCTCATGTCGGCAATCTGGCTTCGCGACTGGCAGCCTGTCGGTTGAAACCGTACACGGGCATGCGTTTTTACGACGCGTCGTGATCAGACACATTGGGCTGATATAGACTGGCCATCATTTGTACTGGCGCCAGCAGGTTTTCCATGACTCCATCGCTGCTAATGGCCGTTCTGGCCTCGGGTTTCATATACGGCATCACGCCCGGGCCGGGTGTTCTGGCGGTGTTCGGCATCGGTGCGGCGCATGGGCGACGGGCCGGGGCCGGGTTTCTTTGTGGGCATTTGCTTGGCGATGTGGTCTGGTGCAGCACCGCGCTGATCGCCATCGTCGGTGCCCGCGAGATCGGCAGCACCGCATTCGATGTGCTGGGTGTGCTCAGCGGTTTGTACCTGTTCTGGCTCGGCTGGCGCGCAGTGCGAGCCCAGCGGCGCAGCGCTGATCAGCCGCAGGGCGCGGCGCGTCAGCCGTTCTGGCACGGCATCCTGTTCGGCCTGACCAATCCCAAGGCGTATCCGGTAGCGGTGGCGACGTTTACGGCGCTGCTGTCGAGCCGCGCCGAACTGCTCAACTGGTCGATGCTGCCGGGGCTGATCGCCCTGAGCTTTCTCGGCGGATTGCTGGCTTACGCTATCTTGATCGGCGTTGTCGGCGCCCGACGGGTGCGCACGCTGTATCAGCGCCACGAGCTGATGATCACGCGTTTGTGTGGCGTGATGTTCATCGGTTTTGCGATCAACGCACTGATGCACGCACTACCGGGATTGCTGCCGAACAAGGCTTGATGTTGTGTGCAGGGATGCGTGAACAAAGGGTCAGGGATGGTTGAACAGTGCTGCATTGTCCGGACACCCACGCTGAACCATGGAAAGCCGAAATTCCGCGCCGTTGGCGAGTTATATGGACCTGTTGCTCGATGCCGTCTGCGCGGTGGACAGGCAGGGCCGTTTCGTTTTTGTCAGTGCTGCCTGCGAGCGTATTTTTGGTTATACGCCTGACGAGTTGATCGGTCGGTCGATGATCGAGCTGGTGCATCCCGCAGATCGCCAGCGCACGCTCGCCGCCGCCCACGACATCATGGGCGGCGAACCCAAGCACAATTTCGAAAACCGTTACGTGCGCAAGGATGGCCGCATCGTCAACATCCTCTGGTCGGCGCGCTGGTCGGAGGTCGATCAACTGCGCATCGCCGTGGCCCGCGACATCACCGAGCGCAAGCAGGCGGAATCGCGTCAGGCTGCGCTGTACGCGATTTCCGAGGCGGCGCATGTCGCCGAAGACTTGCTGGCGCTGTTCAAACGCATCCACCTGATCATCGGTGAGTGGCTGCCGGCGCTGAATTTCTCCGTGGCGCTGTACGACGAGCACTGTGCGCAGCTGAATTTTCCTTATCACGTCGACGATCACGAATTGCAGCCCGAGCAACCGGGCACCGTCACCGGGCGTTTGTGTGCGCAGGTCATCCGCAGCGGTCAGCCGATTCTGCTGACGCCGGACAGCCCCGACGCCTCGCCCGACTTCGCGGCGCTGGTGGCGGGGCAGGACTCACCGTGCTGGCTCGGTGTGCCGCTGAATTCGAAGAACGGCACCATCGGTGCGCTGATCGTCAAAAGCCTGCCGGGCGGCGAGCGTTACACCGAGCAGGACAAGGAACTGCTGCAATACGTCTGCGCCCAGGTCGCCACCGCCATCGAGCGTCAGCAACTGCACGCGCGGCTCAAACGCATGGCGCAGTACGATCAACTGACCCAGTTGCCCAATCGCGGGTTGCTCAAAGACCGTCTCAAGGCTGCGCTGGCCGGTGCCCGGGAAACCTCGGGAAACATGGCGCTGCTGTACGTCGATCTGGATCGCTTCAAACAGGTCAACGACACCTTTGGCCATGCGGTCGGCGACATGCTGCTGCAAACGGTGGCGAGTCGGCTCAAGGGCTGCGTACGCGACACCGATACCGTGGCGCGCATCGGTGGCGACGAATTCGTGGTGCTGTTGCACAGCGTTCACGCCGCTGAAGACGCCGACATCGTGGCCGGAAAAATCCGCCAGGTGCTGGTGCAGCCGATGCGCCTGGACGGTCACAACCTGTATATCGAACCGAGCATCGGCGTGGCCCGTTATCCCGAACATGGCAGTGAGGAGCAACAATTGTTCCGGCATGCCGACCAAGCGATGTACGCCGCCAAACGCCTCAATCATCGGGCGGTGGATAGCTGAAACAGTGCGCGCCGTTCGTCGCGGCGCGGGCAACTTTTCTAAACCTTTGGCAGTCCGGCAATTCTCAATCTAGGCGGGCATCTGCTCGCCAACGATCAACACCAAGAGGAAGAGAATCATGCCTAATTCAAGAAACTCGAACTCGGGAAACTTCGCCAACGATCGAACGAAGGCCTCTGAAGCCGGTCGCAAAGGTGGGAAAACCACCACCACGACAGTCGACAAAGAGCCTGCGAAAACCGAAATGGGCCGCAAGCCAGCTCAGAAGTCGAAGTAGTCGGTGAGGTAGTTTTGATTGAGAGGCGGGGGCGCAAGCCCCCGCTTGAATTTGCAGAGATAGGAGGGCGCGACCATGAGCCGGATGGCCACCCAGATACGTCGTTTCAGTTTTGCCACGCTGTTGGGTTTGTTCGCGGGCACAGCATTCGCCCAGTCGCCTGCCGACTTCATCAACGATGCGTCCGCCAAAGGCATGGCCGACATTGAAGCCAGCCGGCTGGCGCACCAGAAATCCGAATCCAAAGAGGTCAAGGATTACACCATTGTCGTAATCAATGACCGCACCACGGCCAACCAGCATCTGGCGAAGATCGCGAAGAAACTCGATCTGCCGGTCGCGCCCCGTGAAGAAATTGCCGACAAGGCCAAGACCATGATCCCTCAGGTCAAGGACGGTGAAACCTTCGACCAGGCCTACGCCGCGAGCCAGGTGAAAGCGACCGAAGAGGCCATCCAGCAGATTCAGCAGGAAGCGCAGTCTACCGACGTGCCGGAAATCAAGGCATTTGCCGACGAGACGCTGCCAAAACTGCAAAGCCATCTGGAAATGGCCCGAGCTCTGCAAGCCAGTCGCTGACACCAACTGCCAATCAAAAGATCGCAGCCTGCGGCAGCTCCTACATAGAACGGTGTAGGAACTGCCGCAGGCTGCGATCTTTTGCTTTGTTCAACTTTACTTAGCAGTCATTCAAATCCTGCTTCGGCTTGCTCTTCTCCCCCAGCCCTTCAAGATCGAATACCTCGCTTTCCCCCAGGCTGCGGTAATGCTTGCGCAGCGCCTCGAGTTGTTTGAGATCCAGCGATTCCAGGCCGAGCATTGCGTTCTGCGCTTCCTTGTTCACCCGCAATAACTCATCGAGCTTCAGATGCAGGATGTCGGTATCACGGTTCTGCGTATTCTGGATCAGGAATACCATCAGAAAAGTGATGATCGTGGTCGAGGTGTTGATGATCAGTTGCCAGGTGTCATTGAAATCAAAAATCGGCCCACTCAACCCCCACAGAAAAATCAGGATCAATGCGCCCATGAAGGTTTTCGGGCTACCGGCCCAGAGGGCCAGGGTCTGGGAGATTTTCGCGAATTTCATTGCGATGTTCCTTATTGGGAGAGCTTGAAATTCAGACATCCGGGGCGCGATGAAAATTCTACTTACAAATGACTCCTGCCAATAATTGTGAAGGCGGAGACATCCCTTGCAATAAGCCTCTCTGGAACTGTCCGCAGCGCTGCCTGTATTGTGACGAACCGCAGGAATGTCCCGACTGGAGAACGCAATGAGTTGGTCCGCCAGACAATACGTCGCTTTCGAAGATGAACGCACCCGCCCGGCCCGTGATCTGCTGGCGGCGATTCCCACGGTTCAGGCGCGATCGGTGGTCGATATCGGTTGTGGCCCGGGTAATTCCACCGAATTGCTGGTGCAGCGTTTTGAGCAGGCCCAGGTCCGGGGGCTGGACAGCTCGGTAGACATGATCGCCGCGGCGCGCAAGCGGCTGCCGCAGTTACAGTTCGAAGTCGCGGAAATCGATAGTTGGGCGGATCAAGGGCCGTTCGATGTGATCTTCGCCAATGCAGTGCTGCAATGGGTGCCGGATCACGCGACGTTGCTGCCGGCGTTGGCGGGTAAGCTTTCGGACGGTGGCAGTCTGGCGATCCAGATGCCGGATAACCTCAACGAGCCTTCCCACCGACTGATGCGTGAAGTCGCCGCCAACGGCCCGTGGGCCGCGAAACTCGCCGGCGCCGCCGGACAGCGCACCGACATGGCCAGCGCCAGCGAGTACTTCTCGATGTTGCGTCCGCACTGCTCGCGGGTCGATGTGTGGCGCACCACCTATCACCATCAGTTGTCCGGTGGAGCGGCGGGGGTGGTGGAGTGGTTCAAGGGCAGTGGCTTGATTCCGTTTCTGAGCCCGCTGACTGAAGAGGAGCGGGCGCAATATCTCACGCAGTATATGGCGGCGGTTGCCGAGGCTTATCCGGCGTTGCCGGATGGTTCGGTGCTGTTGCCGTTTCCACGGCTATTTATCGTCGCGACTCGGTAACGGCAAACACCCATTCTGTGGCGAGGGAGCTTGCTCCCGCTGGACTGCGGAGCAGGCCCAAGATATTCGGGGCGCTTCGCGCCCCAGCGGGAGCAAGCTCCCTCGCCACAATGCATATGCCGCGAATTAGCGCTGCACCGCCACCAACAACATCATCGGCCGCTCCCGCTCTTCAGCCAGCGCTGGTTGCGCCGCCACCTCCGCATCGCTCGGCCCCCATTCATTGACATGGCGAATGGCAAAGCCCGCCGTGATCAACGAATTCAACAGCGTGCCCATCGTGCGGTGCTGCTTGATCACCCCGTCGGCCAGCCAGTGGGTCACCCGCTCGCCCTCCATCTGATAGCTGTCCAGCGGCCAGCGCTTGTGGCCATCGCTGTCGACCAGCCAGCCTGGATTGCGCGGGGCCATGAAGATCGGGTGCTCGATGGAGAACACAAAATGCGAACCCGGTTTCAGCGCCGCGTACAGATGGGCGAACAGTCCGGCCAGATCCTTGATGTAGTGCAGCGCCAGCGAACTGTAGGCCAGATCGAAACTGCAGGCCGGCAAATCGAGATGTTCGAGGTCGGCGCGTTCATAGCGGATGTTCGCCGCCGCTGTGGTTTCGCGCGCCCGCTCCAGCATCTTTTCCGAGACATCCAGCCCCAGCACATGGGCGGCGCCATGTTCACTGGCCCAACGGCTGAACCAGCCATAGCCGCAGCCGAGGTCGACCACATTCAAGTCGTGCATCGATGGCAGCAACGCCTTGAGCGCCGGCCACTCCGGCGCGGCATCGAGGCCGCCTATAGAGCGGTTCATCTGGCTGTAGCCCTGGAAAAACTCCGGATCGTCGTAAATATTTTGCGTCATGGGGGGAAGTGGTCTTTTGAGTTCGGTCATCAGCGGCACAGAGGCCGCGCCATGGAGTCCCTCGAAAGTCAAAACGCGTATTCGTCGATGGCCGCGCAGGGGGAGGGTGGTGGGTGATGGGGAAATGCTAGCGGGTCGTGGGGAAGGTGAGAACCGTCGGTGTGTTGTGGATCTGTAATGTCGGAAAAATCTTCAGGGTTTCAAAAAGTGTGATTTGCAAGGATATGCAGTCATCGCAACAACTTGATGTTGTGATCAATTCGGCTTTGAATGGTACGCAGGGTTTCCTGAGTGATCGCGCCAGGATAACGATCATTTGCCACAGTTGAGAATTGGCTGGATACGTCGCAAAAGCGCTCAATGATAACTCCTGCCTCATAGGCACTAACCTCCGCTTCTGCTGCCAGTCCAAGCATGGCCTTTCGGTCGATTTCCAACGCTTCGCCCATCACATCCATCTGGTGATACCCACCCGGTCCCTCACAAAAGGTCACATCGTAGGCCGGGGCTAATTTCCAGTCGCCAGTTCGTGACATGGTGTAGGCAAAGTTTTTGGGGTGATCGTCTCGATTGTGGAACGCAACGTTGAATACAGCTCGCTCGAACGCTCGAGCTTTTTCTCGTACATCATTGGTGCATCTCTGCGTCGCGCGCAGGAAGTTGGCGTAGTCCAATGCTCCAGGGGATCGAAAATCTGCTCCGGTGAAAGCTGCGAGACTTTGCATGGGGACGCGCAGCCCGTCCTGTCGATCAAAGCGTTTGCTGGCGAAGGCAGTCATTCCGTCTGACAGACTGAAGTATTGCGTGTCTGGTGTTTGAATGCCGCAGAGGCGCAAGCACTCGGCATAGATCATTTCGATAGCGCACACTTCGGGGTGTTCGTGCTGGGCCGGGAACTTCACCAGCCATGCTTCAAAATCCGGAGTGGCGGCAGTGGTGAACGTCCCGGTATCAGGATCGCGATAGACCAGAGCTTTTGGTCTGGCACCTTGCGGAGATCCTCCCACCAGCAACAACTTCTGAAGAAGCTCACCCCCTTCACCTTTGAGCACTTGCTGCACTTCGGCTGCAAGCAATTCAATGGGAACATGCATCTGCGGTTCTAGCACCTCAGGCGCCACAGGCTTGAACGACATGGCGCCCATGGCATTGTTGCCAATGTAGGCCAGTCGCTCCAAGGGGCCGATGCGTGCGGGATTCAGGCCGCGACGTTTGAATAGACGATCCATCAGCAGCATGCCCCAACCGTCGGGCAGCGAGTCATAGACGGGGCCTGGCAATCCCAACTGATGTTGCGGGAAATCCCGGCTTAATTTTGCGCCTTGTAAAGGAAGTTTCAGGGACGAAAGTTCGAGTCCTCTTTTTTTCGCTTCGTCGCTGTACTCAAACACCACCAGCGGCCGACCGGTCAGAGCTGTGGTGGAAGCCAGCGTGCCCCACTGCCAATGTTCACCCCAGCCTTCGTAGTAGACGTCCACTCGCTCAAGCATTTTCGGATTTCCTTTTGATGCGTTGACGCTTGGCGCTGTTTTCGTAGCGCAGGATGTCGTCCAGAGTTTCAAGCTTTGGCAGGAACAGATTTTCGAGTTCCTTGCTGCGTCCAAGTACCATGGCGACGCGCACCAGATTTTCGAAGCCCACATTACGCCCGGCCTCAAGATTGGATACCGTGTTGGTTCCGATGCCGGCACGTGCGGCCACATCTGCTTGTGTCATCTCCAGAGCGAGTCGATCAGTGCGCAGGCGTTCACAGATCCGCTTGACGATCTCACTTGGCTTGCTAAGGCTCAAATCCAACATAATGGGTCTTACACCTCAAAAGCTACTTTAAACCCGGTAATTCTGGATTTATCCAGGAAATTGTCATCCATGCGTTATTCCTGTTTATTGTGGCTTATCTTTTAAAAATCGCAATAACCCACAGAAAAATGGAATTATTCAAATTTGGTTGAGGAGAGGTCCGAATCAGGAGAATCATCATTCATGGTGCCTTCCCACAAAATCCCGGACACAAAAAAACCGGCCCTGTAGGCCGGTTTTTCTGTTCCTGCATCCCCCGTCATAACACGACGTGAGACCTGAATGAGTGGAGCGGGTAGAGGGAATCGAACCCTCAACTAAAGCTTGGGAAGCTTTCGTTTTGCCACTAAACTATACCCGCTCAGAGCGGCTGACTTTGTACCAGAGTCGGGCGCAGATTTGAAGTTTTTCTTTTGCTCGCAGCGCGTTACAGCATTGAAAACGGTCATTCGCGGGCAAATCTGCAGGGCAATCAATGCTGGTTTTTCAACCCCACAGACTCGCTCGCGACGACTCTTTTTCAAATGGCCAATGCATGGTGATCCTGAACGAACGCGTAACGCGTTCGGCTCGACTGCAGTGAGGGTTTCAGGAAACCGAGCAAGGCGTTCTGGCTATCGCGACAGGCGGCCTTGTGTTCCATGTCGAGGAAGTGGCCGGTGGCCTGCAGCGTGGTGAAGGTGCTGTGCGCCACGTGGTTGCCGAAAATCCGGGCGTCTTCGGCGGCGGTGTATTCATCCCATTCGCCGTTGAGGAACAGCACCGGCACGTTGATCTTCTTCGCCGCATTCAGGTAGCACTGGCGATCGCTGTGCAACACGTCACTGATGTGGAAGTGCATCTGCCCGTATTCGTGCTCGGCCAGGCTGCTGACGTGGCGATAGTTGAAGCGCTTGAACAGTGACGGCAAGTGTTTGCCGATAGTGCTGTTGACCAGGTGCCCGACGCGGTCGCCGTCGCGCTGGCCGAGGTAATCGACACCGCGCTCCAGGTAATCAAGCATGTGTGCGTTGATCACCGGCGAGAACGAGCTGATCACGGCTTTCTCGATACGCCGCGGCTGATGGGCCAGGGCAACCAGGGTGGCTGCGCCGCCCCAGGAAAACGACAGCACGTGTTCGGCGCCGAAGTGGTCGATCAGCTCCAGCAGGATCTGCCCTTCGACTTCCTTGGTCAGATGTTTCTCGTGACGGTTGTGGATTTTCGACCGGCCCGCGTAGGGCTGGTCGTAGCAAACCACGTTGAATTGCGGGTGCAGGTTTTTCACAGTCTGTGCAAACGACGCAGTCGTGGCCATCGAGCCGTTGACCAGGATGATGGTCTTTTCTGCGGCGTCTGCGCGATAGAACTCCGTGTAAACCCGATACTGACCCTGTATATCCAGCACAGCGATTTCTGGCCTCATGTCATAAGACTCCTGGCAAGCAAGCGGGTATGCGCGCAAATAGAGATTGCACGAGCTTTGTGACAGGTAGGCATACGCCTGGAATTTGCTTGGCCCATGTCGATCCATGACTGCGGTCGACGGGTGTTGTTATTGGCGGGCAGTCTGCCGGCTGAGGCGCAACCCAACGGGCTGACGACCGGCAAAAAGTTTCTTGGAAGTATGTGGTGACTCATCGGTCACAATTTGGCCGACGTCCTGATTCAAGCAGTGGGATGGGGATCGCGCAAGTGCCGTTGGTAAATTGTTCGACAACTTCTGCTGAGCGGTCGCCGGCTTATAACAAATGGATCTCTTCGGTGCGCAAAGCGCGGTACTCGCCCGGTTTTAGCGCGTTATCCAGCGACAGCGGGCCCATGGATTCGCGATGCAAGCACAAGACTTTGTTGTTGAAGTGACCAAACATGCGCTTCACCTGATGGTAGCGACCCTCGACGATGCTCAGACGCGCCGCTCTTGGGCCGAGCACTTCGAGTTGCGCCGGTTGCGTGGTCAGGTTTTCAAAGGCGAAGTAGATGCCATCGGCAAACGTCAGCGCGTATTGCGGCCCGATCTCCTGTTCGGTCTCGACGTAATAGACCTTCGGCAGTTTGGTCTGCGGTTGGGTCAGGCGTCGCGACCAGCTGCCATCGTTGGTGATCAGCATCAGCCCGGTGGTGTTGAAGTCGAGGCGACCGGCGATGTGCAGGTCGTCTTTGTCCGGTTCATCGATCAGATCAAGCACGGTCGGGTGCTGCGGATCGCGGGTGGCACTGACGCACCCCGGCGGCTTGTGCAGCATGAAGTAGCGTGCCGGTTTGCCGAGTTGCAGGACTTCTTCGTCGACTTCGACGCGGCTGAACTCCAGCACTTCGCTGTGCGGGTCGCTGACGACTTTTCCGTCGATCCGCACGCGCTTTTCCACCAGCAACAGGCGAACCTGCTGACGGTTATAGCGGGGCAGGTTGCTGAGGAAACGGTCGACGCGCATGGTCAGGAATCGGCGGATAAAGGGGCGCGTATCTTACGGGATCGGCCGCGCCGCTGCTTGCAGTTGCGCCTCGACCTGCGCGCAGCGCGGGCACAGACAGGATTGATTGCGCAGCGCTGCGGGCAAGGCTTCAAGCACTGCCGGATCGATGCTCACGGCATAGCACCAGCAGGCCTGGTCGGCGGTGCGCGGGTCAGCCAGGGTGCAGTCGTTGCGCGCGCCGCATGCCGGGCAGAGGTCGGGTTTGATGTCGGAATCAGGCATAGGACGAGTAAGGCATTTCCACGCAATTGCGGTTACGGCCAGTTTGTCTGGCCTGCTACATCGCATGATCGGCCCGAGACAGCAGGGTATGCAAGGTGTCATCAGCATGTACGGTGGTGGCACCGATGTATGCCTGGACATTACGCAGGCCAACAGTGGGAGCGGGCTTGCTCGCGAAGGCGTCCTGTCAGTCAGTGATTCGTCACTGACCCACCGCTTTCGCGAGCAAGCCTGCTTCCACAGAGGATTTTCAGTGTGACTGACACCGCTGATCTGAAGCCTTTGCGCGCCCGGCACTTGCCCCGGACCTGACAGTCAAAACTGTGTCGGCTGCGCTGTCCTGCTGCGGCCGCAGGTCTTTCAGGAGGCCGTCATGGTTACTTCCAAACTGTTGCGCCGGGTGCTGCTGGGAGCGGTGCTCGGCTTGGGGCTGTCCGGGTGTTATTACTACGCCGGTCCTTACGATGCTTACCCTGCCACTTACTACTATCCAGGCTATTACTCACCGTATTACTACGGCGGTTATTACGGCCCGCGCTATTACGGTGGCGGGCACTATTACTACGGCGGTCACGGCTATCGCGGCGGTTACGGACGCGGCTATCACGGTGGGCACCACTGATCGGCGGCTGAATGACAGTGTTTTCCAAATGAACAGGATTTCATCAATCACATGTTTCAACTTGTTACGGAAGCGCACCAGATTCGGAAAACGCTGTCAGATGTTCCGTCAGTCACCGAATAAACGACTGATGCCTGCCAGCGTCGCTGGTGCGGCTACCCGCGGTCCAGGAGGCCGCCATGTATCGACGAATTCTTCTACTTGCTGCGATGATGTTTTCCGTTGCCGGTTGCGCTCCCTACTCCTACGCAGACAATTATTACAGCTCGGAGGTCTACACCTCACCCGCTCCGGCTTACTACAACACTGGCGGCACCTATTACAGCGGCGGCAGCACCTACTACTCGGCCCCGCGCTACTACCAGGCGGCCCCGCGTTACTATCAACCGGCTCCGCGTTACTACTCGGCGCCACGCTACTACCAACCAGCGCCGCGCTACTACGAGAGTCGTCGCTGGCACGACAATGATCGTGGCCGTTGGGACGGCCACCGCGGTGGAGGTTGGGATCGTGACCGTGGCGGCCGTGACCATCACGGTAACCGCGGTGACCACGGCGGGCGAGGCGGTCGCTGGTAAGCATCCGCAAACAAAAAAGCGGCGCATTGAGCGCCGCTTTTTTTGTGCCTGCGATTTACCGGGCGTTCAGTATTGCGTCAGATCCGCCAACGGATGCCGACCTTCCCAGACCTTGTGAAAATGCGCCTCGACCACCGCGTCCGGGACGTTATTGATGTCCGGCCAATGCCAGTGCGGCTTCTGATCCTTGTCGATCAATCGCGCCCGCACCCCTTCGCTGAATTCCGGGTGCCGACAGCAATTGAGGCTCAGGGTGTATTCCATCTGAAACACTTCGGCCAGCGACAGATAGCGGGCGCGGAGGATCTGTTCCCAGACCAGATGCGCGGTCAACGGCGAGCCTTCGCTCAGGGTTTTCGCGGCGCGGGCGATCAGCGGGTCGCTGCTGTCGCGTTGCAGGCTGATGGCTTTCCAGGCACAGGTGACGTCGCTGACGTCGAGCAGTTCGTCGATCCGCTGACGGCGGGGTAACCACTGCGCCTCGGGCATCTGCCCGACGGCTTCCTGTTGCAGGGCCTTGAACAGACTGTTGAGCTGCATGTCGGTCTGTTCCTGCCAGTTGAGTTGCAGCAGGCCTTCGATCAACTGCGGTTGCTGCTCTTCAAGCAGGAAACGGTCGGCCAGATCCAGATCGATCGCATCGCGGCCGTTCATGTGTGCACCCGTCAGACCGAGGAACAAGCCGAGCTTGCCCGGCAACCGTGAGAGAAACCAACTGGCACCGACGTCCGGGTACAGACCGATGGTGATCTCCGGCATCGCCAGGCGACTGCTCGGCGTGACGATCCGCGTGCTCGCGCCTTGCAACAGGCCCATGCCGCCGCCGAGCACGTAACCGTGGCCCCAGCAGATCAGCGGTTTGGGGTAGGTGTGCAGGCTGTAGTCCAGGCGATATTCCGCGGCGAAAAACTGCGCCGCCAGTGGCGGGACTTCACCGGGGTGGGCGCGGCAGGCCTCCACCAGGCTGCGCACTTCGCCGCCGGCGCAGAACGCCTTGGCGCCATTGCCGCGCAATAGCACGCAGACGATTTGTGGATCTTTGGCCCAGGCGTTCAGTTTGTCGCTCAGGGCGTTGATCATCGGCAAGGACAGCGCGTTGAGCGACTTTTCAGCATCCAGGCTGGCGATCCCGAGACGGGCGCCGTCGGTGCCGGTGAGTTCTTCGAAGTGCAGATTCATCGTGACCTCGATCGGGAAATTGAGCGTTCAGTATGATCGCTGTGCGGGAAAGTGCCGGATCTGTGTCAGACCAATTGACAAGCGTGGTCGGCTTTCCTAGGGTTCGCCCCATTGTTTTTGCCGGGTATGACCATGACTGCTGACGACCGTATCAAACTCGAACCGAGCTGGAAGGAGGCACTGCGTGCTGAGTTCGACCAGCCATACATGGCAGAGTTGCGCACTTTTCTGCAGCAGGAGCGGGCGGCCGGCAAGGAAATCTATCCGCCGGGCCCGCTGATTTTCAACGCGCTGAATTCGACGCCGCTGGATAAAGTCAAAGTGGTGATCCTCGGCCAGGACCCGTATCACGGCCCGGGCCAGGCCCATGGCTTGTGCTTTTCGGTGCAACCCGGCGTGCCGGCGCCGCCGTCGCTGGTCAATATCTATAAAGAGTTGAAACGCGACCTGAACATCGACATTCCCAACCACGGCTACCTGCAGAGCTGGGCCGATCAGGGCGTGTTGATGCTCAACACCACCATGACCGTCGAGCGGGCCAATGCCAACGCGCATAAGGACAAGGGCTGGCAGTTCTTCACCGACCGGATCATCGAACTGGTCAGCGAACGCCAGCCGCATCTGGTGTTCATGCTGTGGGGGGCGCATGCGCAGAGCAAACAGAAGCTAATTGATGCGACCAAGCATTTGGTGCTGACCTCGGTGCATCCGTCGCCGTTGTCGGCTTATCGGGGCTTCCTCGGTTGCGGGCATTTCAGCCGGACCAACAAGTTTCTCGAGCAAAATGGTGAAGCGCCGATCGAGTGGCGGTTGCCGCCGGTCTGATCGGCAGACCGGGCCGGCCCCTTCGCGAGCAAGCCCGCTCCCACATTGGTTTTGCGGCATGCACATAACCAATGTGGGAGCGGGCTTGCTCGCGAAGAAGGCAACTCGGTATATCAGTGTTACTCGGGATTACGATTCCAGTACTTGAACAACGGCTCCGCCAGAAACAGTACAAACAGCAGCCGCATCACCTGCATCGCCGTCACTAGCGGCACCGACAGTTGCAGGGTCTCCGCCGTCAGGCTCATCTCGGCAATCCCCCCGGGCATCATGCCCAACGTCAGCGAACGCAGATCCAGATGGGTCAGCGCACTCAAACCCAGCGCGGCCAATGTGGCGATCAACATGGTCAGCGCCGTGCCGATCAGCGTACGGCCCATGAATGACGGCGCGCGGCGGAAGAACTGACGATTGAAGTGACAGCCCAGGCCGCTGCCGATCAGCCACTGGCCGATCTGGCTGCCGCCGTCCGGCAGGCCGATGTGCAAATCCCAGGCAATGCTCACCGTGGCACTGACCAGCAGCGGCCCGAACAGCCACGGATTGGGCTGACGCAAACGCTGCCAGAGCCAGGCGAGCAGGGCGCCCGTGGGAAACAGAATCGCCAGCCAGCGCCAATCTACGTTGCCGGCGTGGGAAATCGGTGTGCCGTCGCCCAGCAGATACTTGAACGCGGCCGGCACGCACAGCACCACCACCAGCACCCGCAGACTCTGCCCCGCGGCGACATGGCTGAGCAGCGCGCCATTGCGCGCGCCGAGGTTGACCATCTCCCCGGAGCCGCCGGGCATGCTTGAGAAAAACGCCGTGGCGCGATCTTCGCCGGTGCGGCGCATCAACCACACCCCGACCACCGCCGACAGGCTGGTGACCAGCGCACCGAAGAAGATCAATCCGAAATGACTCAGCACCTGCTCCATCACCAACGGGGTGAAGTGCAGGCCGATGCCGATGCCGACAATCCATTGGCCGCATTTACGCCCGCCGGGGATTTCCGTGAGTTGCCACGGGGTCAGGCAGCGCACGAGGATGATCGCCAGTAACGAGCCAACCATCCATGGCAGTGGCCAGCCGATCTGGCTGGCGATGAAACCGCCAAGCAGACCGACCAGCGGGGTAGCCCACCAGCTTCTGAGGGAAGACCGATCAGACATCGGCGATGGCGCGTTGCGCCGCCGAACGCTTGCGCCAGATGCGCAGCAGCGGCATCAGCAACATGATCGCGGTCAGGATCCACACGCCGAAAGTGATCGGGCTCGACCAGAGGATTTCCAGCGCACCGTTGGAAATCGACAGCGCACGACGTAGGTTCTGCTCCATCAGCCCGCCGAGAATGAACCCCAGAAGCACCGGCGACAACGGGAAATCCAGTTTGCGCAGGATGTAACCGAAGATGCCGATGCCGACCATCAGGAACAAGTCGAAGGTGGTCGCATGCACGGCGTAGACGCCGATCCCGGTGATGATCGCGATCACCGGCACCAGTGCCCAGTTCGGCACGGCGAGGATGCGGGTGAAGATGCGGATCATCGGGATGTTGAGGATCACCAGCATGATGTTGGCGATGAACAACGACGCGATCAGGCCCCAGACGATGTCCGGTTGCTGTTGGAACAGCAGCGGCCCCGGGGTGATGTTGTACAGCGACAACGCGCCGATCATCACGGCGGTGGTGCCCGAACCGGGTACGCCGAGGGTCAGCATCGGCACCAGCGCGCCACACGCCGAAGCACCGATTGCGGTCTCCGGAGCAGCGAGGCCACGGGCGTCACCCTGACCGAATTTGCCGCCGGCACCGGCGATGCGTTTTTCGGTCATGTAGGCCACGGCACTGGCGAGCGTTGCGCCGGCACCCGGCAACACGCCCATGATGAAACCCAGCAGGCCGCAACGGATGTTCACCACGAACACCGACGCCGCTTCCTTGAAGTTGAACATCATGCGTCCGGTGGCTTTCACCGCTTCCTGGCCACGATGGGTTTTTTCCAGCAGCAGGAGGATTTCACTGACCGAGAACAGACCCAGTACCAGCACCACGAACTGGATGCCGTCGGTCAGGTGAATGTTGTCGCCAGTGAAACGGTACACACCGCTGTTGGCGTCGATGCCCACGGTCGACAGAAACAGCCCGATCAGCGCCGCAATAAAAGTCTTCAGCGGTCGATCACCGGCCATGCCGCCAAGGCAGACAATCGCGAACACCATCAACACGAAGTATTCCGCCGGACCGAAGGCAATCGCCCATTTCGCCAGCAGCGGGGCGAACAGCACCATGCCGCAGGTGGCGATGAACGCACCGATGAACGAACTCCATGCCGACAGCGACAGGGCGACACCGGCCAGACCCTGACGCGCCATCGGATAGCCGTCGAGGGTGGTCATCACGGTGGAGGCTTCGCCCGGAATGTTCAGCAGGATCGAGCTGATCCGCCCGCCGTATTCGCAACCCAGATACACCGCCGCCAGCAGAATCAATGCCGACTCCGGCGGCAGGCCGAGGGCGAAGGCGATCGGGATCAGCAGGGCCACGCCATTGATCGGACCCAGGCCCGGCAACAGCCCGACCACGGTGCCGATCAGCGTGCCGGTCAAGGCCGTGACCAGGTTGTACGGGCTCAGCGCGACGCCGAAGCCCTGACCCAAATAACCGAGAGTATCCATATCAGTTCTCCAGAACGTCGAGCAGGCCCAAAGGCAGCGGAACGTCCATCAGACGGTCGAACAGCAGGTACAGACCGATGGCCATCAATGTCGTGACCACAATGCTTGGCAACCAGCGACCGCCATACAGGCGCGCCATCGGGATGCCGATCAGGATGCTGCTGAGGATGAAGCCCAGCGGTTCGAACAGGCCGGCGAAGACCAGCAGCAACAGCACGCAGATGCCGATCTTGGTCAGGGTTTCGCGATCCAGCGGCGGCTCGTCTTCGCTGTGTTTGATCGGTGCCGGGCGGAACACCATGTACAGCAGCGCCACGCCCATCAGGCCGAGCATCAGCAGAGGAAAGGCGCGTGGGCCGACCGGTTCATAAGAAAAAGCCGCTTGATACGGCCACGCCATCAGCGCCAGGCCGACGCAGGCCAGCAACAGCACCGAGGCGAAAATGCGTTGTAAGAGCATGGGAAACTCCTGTGCCGAGGCCTCGATGCGCGAGGCCGCAGCCGCTAGACAGAGACGATCACTGAATCAGGCCGAACTCTTTGGCCAGCACTTTGTAGTCCGCGACCTGCTTCTTCACGTAGGTGTCCAGCTCCGGGCCGGTCATAGCGAACGGAAACAGTTCACGCTGATCGCGCAGCTTGGCGAACTCATCGGAGGCCAGCAGTTTGTCGAAGGCGTCTTTCCACCAGGCGTAGTCTTCGTCGCTGACTTTTGGCCCAAGGTAGAAACCACGCACCACCGGCCAGACGATGTCGTAGCCCTGCTCGCGCGCGGTCGGGATGTCTTTCATTTCCGGTTCGTCGATGCGTTTATCGGCGAACACCGCGAGCAGCCGCATGTCACCGCTCTGGATATGCGGCATGGAGTCGGAGATGTCGGTACTACCCACCTGGATGTGACCGCCGAGCAGTGCAGTAGCGATTTCGCCGCCGCCTTCGAGGGCGACGTAACGCAGGTCACGCGGGTTGATCCCGGCAGCCTTGGCGATCAGTGCGGTCTGCATCCAGTCCTGGCTGCCGACGGTGCCGCCGGAACCGATCACCACGGAGCTCGGATCTTTCTTCAGGGCTTTGACCAGATCGTCGAGGGTCTTGTAAGGCGAATCGCTTTTCACCGCGATGGCACCGTAACTGGTGCCGACGGCGGCCAGCCAGCGCACATTGGTTTCATCGAAACGACCAAACTTGCCTTGCGCCAGATTCAGCAGCGAACCGCTGGACCACGCCACCAGCGTGCCGGCGTCGGCCGGGCGCTGGGCGACGACCGCGTTGTACGCCACCGCGCCGACACCGCCGGGCATGTAGGTCACGCGCATCGGTTTGGTCAGCAGTTTTTCGTTGACCAGCGCGCTCTGCGCCAGTTTGCAGGTCAGGTCAAAACCACCGCCGGGGGAGGCCGGGGCGATGCATTCCGGACGTTTCGGTTCGGCCATCAGTTGGCCGGCGAACAACATGACGCCAGCGGCCAGAGCAACTTTACGCAGTGATAAGTTCATCTATGTCTCCTTGGGAGTTGTTGTTATGGACGTACTGAATTACCAAAGGGCAACGCTATAGCTCACCAGCAGACGCACTTCATCGGCATCGCGAGCGGAGTAGTTGGAACGGTAGGTGGCATTACGCAGGCGTACGGCAACGTCCTTCAGGGCGCCGCTTTGTACTACATATTTGATCTCGGTGTTGCGCTCCCACTCTTTGCCTTCTTCGCCATTCTTGAGCTTGATGTTGTCACCGCTCAGGTAACGGCTCATGAACGACAGGCCAGGGATGCCGAGGCGGGCGAAGTCGAAATCGTAACGCGCCTGCCAGGAGCGTTCTTCGGCGCCGGCAAAGTCGTTGATCTGCACGAAGTTGACCAGGTACGGGTCGCTGCCATCGACATACGGGAACGCGCTGTCGCCGGACATGTGCTGATAACCGGCGCTGAACTTGTGGCCGCTCAGGGCATAGCTGACCAGACCGTTGAGCGAGCGGTTGTCGATCTCGCCACCACGGGCCGCGCCCTGATCGTCACTGACGGCAAAGCGCAGGTCGGTGGCGAAGGTGCCCGGGCCCATCGGCCGCGAGGCGACCAGACCGAAGAAGTGCTGGTTATAGACTTCGTCGAGCTGGGCGAAGTGGTAACTGCCGGTGATCTTGTCGGTGAACTTGTAGTCCACGCCGGCAAAATCGAAATGCTTGCCGGCCACGGTGCCTGCGAAGCGGCTGTTCTTGTTGTTGAGGGCGATGTCTTCGAAATCGGTGCTGTCGCGATCCTTGGCTTTCTCCAGGCGCCCGCCGGTGAAGGTCAGGTTCTTGATCTCTTTGGAGGTCAGCAAACCACCTTCAAACGTCTGCGGCAGGATGCGCCCGTCATTCGGTTTGAGAATCGGCAGTTCGGGAATCAGGCTGCCGATTTTCAGTTCGGTGGCGGAGATTTTCACTTTGCCGGTCAGGCCGACTTTCGAGTATTCGTTGGCGGCGCGCCCGTCATCGTGGGTCGGCAGCAGGCCGGTGCCGGTACGATCCGGACTCGAATCAAGTTTGACCCCGAGCATGCCCAGCGCATCGACACCGAAGCCCACGGTGCCGTCGGTGTAACCCGATTGCAGGTTGAGCATGAAACCCTGCGCCCATTCATCACGCTTGCTTTGCTGGGCACTGGTGCCGTCGCGAAAGTCGCGGTTGAAGTACATGTTGCGGGTTTCGAAGGTGGCGGAACTGTCTTTGATGAAGTCGGCGTAGCTCAGCGGCGAAAAACCGGCGAGGGCAGCGGTGCTGGCGAGGGTGGCGTGGCGCAAACGAGAAGGACGAACAGGCGTAGAAGCCTTGGTCTGCAAGGACGGCATGCGGGTGTACTCCGTTTATTGTTCTTATTGGTCGAAAACGCTTCGAGGCGTTTTTCGTATCGCTGTGTGGCAGCAGCGACGGCAGTCGAAACTGTCCGTGACCGGACTCTAACGGGCTAACCTTTCGCTAACCTTTCAGCTGGATTTCGCGGGTTTCGGGCTTCACAGCGGCGGTTGCGGCTGTAAACTCCGCGGCAAAGAGTGGCGTCGGCCATCCCTGAATGAGGTAGAGATCCATGCGTGTTCTGCTCGTCGAAGACCATTTGCAACTGGCCGAAAGCGTCGCCCAGGCGCTCAAGAGCACCGGTCTGACCGTGGACGTGTTGCACGATGGCGTGGCCGCCGACCTGGCGCTGGGCAGCGAGGAATACGCGATGGCGATCCTCGATGTCGGCCTGCCGCGCATGGACGGTTTCGAGGTGCTGGCACGCCTGCGCGCACGTGGCAAGAACCTGCCGGTGTTGATGCTGACAGCGCGCAGCGATGTGAAGGACCGCGTACACGGCTTGAATCTCGGCGCTGACGATTACCTGGCCAAACCGTTCGAACTGACCGAGCTCGAAGCCCGGGTCAAAGCTCTGTTGCGGCGCAGTGTGCTCGGTGGCGAGCGTCAGCAGCGCTGCGGCGTGCTGGCCTACGATCTCGACACCCGGCGCTTCAGTCTCGGCGAAGAACTGCTGACACTGACCTCCCGCGAACAAGCCGTGCTCGAAGCGTTGATCGCCCGCCCGGGCCGGGTGATGAGCAAGGAGCAACTGGCGGCACAGGTGTTCGGTCTCGACGAAGAAGCCAGCCCCGATGCCATCGAAATCTACGTGCATCGCCTGCGCAAGAAACTCGACGGCCAACCGGTGGCGATCGTGACCTTCCGTGGCCTCGGCTACTTGCTGGAAAGCCGCGATGCATAAGCCCAGCAGCCTGCGCTGGCGGTTGCTGTGGAACCTCGCGTTGTTGCTGGTGGTGCTGATGCTCGCCAGTGGTCTGAGCGCGTACTGGAACGGGCGCGAAGCCGCCGACACCGCCTACGACCGCACCCTGCTGGCCTCGGCGCGGACCATCGCCGCCGGCCTGTCGCAGCGCGACGGCACCCTCAGCGCCGACGTGCCCTACGTGGCGCTGGACACCTTCGCTTACGACAGCGCCGGGCGGATTTACTACCAGGTCAACGACATCCACCAGAAGCTGATTTCCGGCTACGAAAACCTGCCCGGACCACCACCCGGTACGCCAAGAACTGACGATTATCCAGCGCTCGCGCGCTTCTATAACGCGACCTATCGCGGGCAGAACGTGCGCGTGGTCAGCCTGCTCAAAGCGGTCACCGAACCGAACATGAATGGCATGGCGGAAATCCGTGTCGCCGAAACCGACGAGGCGCGAGTCAGCATGGCCCGCAGTCTGGCGGCCGATACGCTGCTGCGTCTGGGCATGCTCGCGATCGGCGCCTTGTTGCTGGTGTGGTTTGCGGTGAGTGCCGCGCTGCGCCCGCTGGAGCGTTTGCGCACGGCGGTGGAGGAGCGTCAGCCCGATGATTTGCGGCCGCTGCCGCTGGTGGAAGTGCAACATGAATTGTGGCCGCTGGTGCGCGCGCTCAATCACTTCACCGAACGCTTGCGCGGGCAGTTCGAGCGGCAGGCGCAGTTCATCGCCGATGCCGCCCACGAACTGCGCACGCCACTGGCGGCGTTGAAGGCGCGGCTGGAACTTGGGCTGCGTTCGACTGAAGCGGAAACCTGGCGCACAACCCTGGAATCCTCTGCGCAAAGCACTGATCGCCTGACCCATCTGGCCAATCAACTGCTGTCGCTGGCGCGGGTGGAAAACGGTGCCCGGGCGATTGCCGAGGGCGGCGCGCAACTGCTCGATCTGAGTCAGTTGGCCCGCGAGCTGGGCATGGCTATGGCGCCGTTGGCTCATGCGCGCGGGGTCGCGCTGGCTCTGGAGGCGGATGAGCCGGTGTGGCTGCGCGGTGAGCCGACGTTGCTCAATGAGCTGCTGAGCAATCTGGTGGACAACGCACTGGCGCATACGCCACCGGGCGGCAACGTGATTCTGCGGGTCGCAGCGCCGGCGGTGCTTGAGGTTGAAGATGACGGGCCGGGGATTCCGCTGGAAGAGCGTGATCGGGTGTTTGAACGCTTCTATCGGCGCAATCAGCAGGTCGCGGGTTCAGGGTTGGGGCTGGCGATTGTCGGAGAGATCTGCCGGGCGCATCTGGCGCAGATCACCTTGCACGATGGAGAGCAGGCCGGTTTGAAGGTCCGGGTGAGTTTTATTGCCGGATAAATGTGGTTTTGGTGCGGGCTTGCTCGCGAAGGCCGCGCCGCGGTTCCGGATCAGTAAAACATCGTCCGCGATTCTTGCAGATCCGCGCACAACTCCTTGTTCTCCGGATCGATCCCAAGCTTCCTGAACGCCGGCACGCTGAGCGGGTCAATCCGCGCAATCGGATGATCGCTGTCCTTGTGACAATACAGACTCGCCACCTGCACCAGATCGACGTAATCGAGGTGCGCCGAGTCGCGTTTGAAATCCAGGTACAGCCCCGGCAACGCCACCAGTTGTTCGGGAAACTCCCAGACCCGCAACAGCTTGTCGCCCAGCAGCGGGTGAATGTGGTCGATCACATGGTTGAGGCTGACCGGGTCTGACAGCAGTTCGTAGTGATCTTCGGCATAGGTCAGAATCGGCAGTACGCCGATCTGATGCACCAGTCCGCCCAACGCCGCCTGATCAGGTTTGAGTTGGGTGTGCCGACGGCACAGGGCGTAGCTGACGCCGGCGATCTCCAGGCTCTTGCGCCAGACTTCGCGCATCTTCTGTTCGACCACCTCGGAGCGGGCGTGGAAGATCTGTTCCATCACCAGGCCGATCGCCAGGTTGCTGCTGTAGTTCACCACCAGTCGGGTGATCGCGGTGTGCAGGTCGGTGACTTCCTGGGTCGCGCGCAGCAACGGGCTGTTGACCACTTTGATCAGTCGCGCCGACAACGCCGTGTCGCGGCCAATCACTTTGCTCAGGTCGCTGACACTGATCTCCGGGTCTTCGGCGGCCTTGCGAATTTGCAGGGCCACTTCCGGTAACGTTGGCAGAACCAGGTCATCGTTATCGATGGCCTCAACCAAATCCTGTTGGACCTTATCCGCCAGCTCGCTCATGTAGATTCTCTAGGGTGTTGCAACAAAAGCTGCGATCAGCGCTGGATTTCGCGGTCGCGATCCAGTTCGTAGGGCAGGTCGAGCAAATGCAGGGCTGGCCCTTCGAGGTCGCCCAGGTGCAGATCACCCGCTTCGGCAGCTTCGGCCTGCAACACCGCCAACAGTTCAATCTTTTCTGCGGCGCGGGCCGCAATCACCACTTCGCCGATGGCGCTGCTGTGGCTTGGGGCGAACAGCGGGGTGCCCGGCTCTGGCAGTTCAGTCGCGTCAAGTTCTACGCGATAGAGGCGACGCTTGAGCTTGCCCAGGTACTGCATGCGCGCGACGATTTCCTGGCCGGTGTAGCAACCTTTCTTGAAACTCACGCCACCGACGGCCTGCAGGTTGAGCATCTGCGGGATGAACAACTCGCGGGTGGTCGGCATGACCTGACCGATACCGGCGCGAATCTGCCCCAGCAGCCATTGGTTCAATTTGCCTTCAGGCAGGGCGGTGGCCAACTTGGCTTTGATGGCATCGGCTTGATCGGCCGGTACCCAGAGTTCGGCGCGATCCGGCGAGACGCGAATCGCGATCAGGCCTGCGTTGCGCACCACGCCGTCGGTTTCGCCTGGCAGGTTCAGACCCAGGCTGGCCAACGCGGCGTCGCCGTGCTCCAGGCCAAAACGCACCCAGGCGGCGCTTTCGTCGGTCAATTTGGATTTGGAGAACACCGCGTACTTTTTCAGATCCGCCAGTTGCGGCTCCAGCAGTTCACTGGCCATTGCCAGCAGCACGCCGTCACCTTCGAGCAGAATGCGGAAGCTCGACTGCATCCGGCCTTTTTGCGTGCAGCGCGCGCCCAGGCTGGCCTGGCTGTCGCTGAGGTAATTGATGTTGCAGGTCAATTGGCCTTGCAGGAATTTGCCGGCATCCACGCCGCGAACCGCGAGTACGCCTTCATGAGACAGGGTGCAGAAAAAAGCAGAATCGGCCATGGGTCATCGCAGGGTAAAAAAGTCTGGGGCACATCATAAGGGCGCGTTGTTGAAATGGGTAGTTGATAAAGGATCGGTGGTGCCCGACCAAAGCCGACTGTGCGACCCGCGCCGGGGCTGTATACTGCGCGCCTATTTGAGGAGGGCTCCATGGTCGAACAAGTTGAACTCAATCGCCTCTTCTGGCACAGCCGCCGCGGCATGCTGGAACTTGACGTGCTGCTGGTGCCGTTCGTGAAAGAGGTCTATCCGCACCTCAACCAGGTCGATCGCGACTTGTATGTCCGTCTGCTGACCTGTGAGGATCAGGACATGTTCGGCTGGTTCATGGAGCGCAGTGAGTCCGAAGACCCTGAGCTGCAGCGCATGGTCCGGATGATCCTGGACCGTGTTCAGCCCAAGTAATACGTTCGAATGCCGCTGGCATGCCTCTCGGCAGTTGCTGGCGGCGTATCTGTTGACCCAGGCGTTCGCGCTGGGTGTGTTGTTTCTCCTGTCGATTCCACTCTGGGCCTGTCTGCTCGGGGCTTTCGCCTGTCTGCTGCACGCCGTGTGGGTGTTGCCACGGCAGATTCTGCTGACGCATCCGCAGGCTTTTTGCCGATTGCGCCGCGATGCCGATGGCTGGCAATTGTGGAATCAGGCGGGCGGCTGGCAAGCAGTCCAGCTGCGCCCTGACAGCCTGGCGTTGCCGTTGATCGTGGTGCTGCGCTTTCGTTTGCGCGGGGAGCGGCGGGTGCGCTCGATCTGTGTACCGCGAGACTCGCAGGCAGCGGATGTGCACCGACGCCTGCGAGTGCGGCTCAAGTTCAGCCGGCGTAGGTGGGCGGCACCAGAATAGTGTCGAGCGCCTCGGGCAGCAGGTTCGGGTAGTCGAGGGTGTAATGCAGACCGCGACTTTCCTTGCGCTCCATGGCTGAGCAGATCATCAGTTCGGCGACTTGCGCCAGATTGCGTAGCTCGATCAGGTCGCGGCTGACTTTATAGTTACTGTAGAACTCGTCGATCTCGTCCAGCAACAGACGCACGCGGTGCTGCGCTCGTTGCAAGCGCTTGTTGGTGCGCACGATGCCGACGTAGTCCCACATGAAGCGGCGCAGCTCGTCCCAGTTGTGGGCGATGATCACGTCTTCGTCGGAATCGGTGACCTGGCTGGCGTCCCACTCGGGCAGGGCGGTTGGCGCGGTGACGTCATCCAGTTGTGCAAGGATGTCCGCTGCCGCCGAGCGGGCATAAACGAAGCATTCGAGCAGCGAGTTGCTGGCCATGCGGTTGGCCCCGTGCAGGCCGGTGAAGCTGGTTTCGCCGATGGCGTACAGCCCCGGCACGTCGGTACGACCATGCTGATCGACCATTACCCCACCACAGGTGTAGTGCGCCGCCGGCACGACCGGGATCGGCTGTTTGGTGATGTCGATGCCGAAACCCAGGCAACGTTCGTAGACGGTCGGGAAGTGGTTTTTGATGAAGGCTTCAGGCTTGTGGCTGATGTCGAGATAGACGCAGTCGACGCCCAGGCGCTTCATTTCATGGTCGATGGCGCGGGCGACGATGTCGCGTGGCGCCAGTTCGGCACGTTTGTCGAAGCGCGGCATGAACCGTTCGCCGTTGGGCAGCTTCAGGTGCGCGCCTTCGCCACGCAAGGCTTCAGTGATCAGGAAACTCTTGGCCTGCGGGTGATACAGGCACGTAGGGTGGAACTGGTTGAATTCCAGGTTCGCCACTCGGCAGCCCGAGCGCCAGGCCATGGCGATGCCGTCACCGCAAGCGCCGTCGGGGTTACTGGTATAGAGGTAGACCTTGGCGGCGCCGCCGGACGCGAGGATCACGAAGCGTGCGCCGTAGGTGTCGACTTCGCCGGTCGCGCGATTCAGCACATAGGCGCCGAGGCAGCGCTCGCCATTCATGCCCAGACGGCGTTCGGTGATCAGATCAACGGCAACTCGCTGCTCCAGCAGTTCGATGTTGCTGCGCTCTCTGGCCTGGGCGAGGAGGGTGGTGAAAATCGCTGCGCCGGTTGCGTCCGCGGCATGGATGATGCGCCGATGGCTGTGGCCGCCTTCGCGAGTCAGGTGGAATTCGAAACCGCCGTCTTCGGTGCCGGACTGTTCGTCGCGGGTGAACGGCACCCCCTGGTCGATCAGCCACTGGATGGCTTCGCGGCTGTGCTCGACGGTAAAACGCACCGCGTCTTCATGGCACAGACCGCCGCCGGCATTCAGGGTGTCGTCGACGTGGGATTCGACAGTATCGGTATCGTCCAGCACGGCAGCGACGCCGCCCTGGGCCCAATAAGTCGAGCCGTTGGCCAGATCACCTTTGCTCAATACGGCAATGCGCAAATGACCCGGCAGGGTCAGCGCGAGACTCAAACCGGCAGCGCCGCTGCCAATCACCAGAACATCGTGTTGAAACTGTTGGCTCATTTCAGGATTCCGCTCAAAGCGACCCGGATCGGGGGTGGCGCAGGACAGCTGGATCGGCGAGTCAAGACAGCCACACAGCCCACTAGTATATAGAGGGGTGGAGCGGCACAATAGCCGGGCCCGTATGGCATTGTGAAACTACTGTGACGACAAAAGCTTGACGTTTCGTCGGACGTTTTTTTCTGTCGTTTTGGGAAAAGGCGACTGTATCGAGGATGAAACAGGCTTTTTCAGCACGCGGTTGCTCAATGTCGCTTCAGCACGGCTATAAATAATTGGAACTTTTGCCAGAGGCCCAAGATCAATAGTCAGTTGCCAGAAGCACGGGACAGTGTCGGCTTCAATGCAGAACCTGCGATTGGGTTTTTGCCGGCGAACCGATGACAAGATTATTCGCGCAGCCGGTTTATCCCGCGCTGCGTTTTTCGTGCGTGCCAAATCAGAGCCCGCAGGAAACTTGCCTGGAGGGGGAGAACTTTTGCGAAAAGCCCGAGTCTATGTTTGCAAGTCTGGTCGTTTAGTTATGCAAGCCTCCTCCATGCTTATCGAGGAGTGTTCATGCTAACCCAGGAAGAGGATCAGCAGCTGGTCGAGCGCGTTCAGCGTGGCGACAAGCGAGCTTTCGATCTGCTGGTGCTGAAATATCAGCACAAAATTCTCGGGTTGATCGTGCGTTTCGTGCACGACACCCATGAAGCCCAGGATGTGGCTCAGGAAGCCTTTATCAAGGCCTACCGAGCGCTAGGAAACTTTCGCGGAGACAGCGCGTTCTATACGTGGCTTTACCGCATTGCCATCAACACGGCAAAGAACTATCTGGTTTCACGCGGCCGCCGGCCGCCGGATAGCGATGTAAGTTCTGAAGACGCAGAGTTCTACGACGGCGATCACGGCCTGAAGGATCTCGAATCGCCGGAACGCGCGTTGCTGCGGGATGAGATCGAAGGCACCGTCCATCGAACCATTCAGCAACTGCCAGAGGATTTACGTACGGCTTTAACTTTACGTGAATTCGATGGTCTGAGTTACGAGGACATTGCGAGCGTCATGCAGTGTCCGGTGGGTACCGTGCGCTCCCGGATTTTCCGCGCCCGGGAGGCCATCGATAAAGCCCTGCAGCCGTTGTTGCAGGAAAACTGAGACAGCGGCGACAGCCAAGAGAGGAACGCCATGAGTCGTGAAGCCCTGCAGGAATCGCTGTCCGCAGTGATGGATAACGAAGCGGACGAACTGGAATTGCGTCGAGTGATCAATGCACTGGACGATGTTGAAACCCGTGAGACCTGGGCTCGTTATCAGATCGCTCGGGCAGCCATGCACAAGGATCTGCTGCTTCCGCGTCTGGATATTGCTGCGGCAGTTTCTGCTGCGCTGGAAGACGAAACGGCTCCAGCCAAAGTATCCCGCGGCCCTTGGCGCAACCTGGGTCGTCTGGCCGTTGCGGCTTCGGTGACCGTTGCGGTACTGGCTGGTGTGCGCCTGTACAACCAGGACGAAATCGCTGGCGTCGAACTGGCCCAGCAGTCCAATCAGCCTTCGCTGGTTGCGCCGCAGGTCAAAGGCCCGGCTGTTCTGGCAGGCTACAAGGAAAGCTCGGAAACTACGGGGCCGATGGCCAACGGCGTCCTGCAAGGTCAGCCAGGCTGGCACGATCAGCGTCTGCCAGGCTATCTGCGTCAGCATGCCCAGCAAGCTGCGTTGAAAGGTACTGAAAGCGCTCTGCCTTATGCGCGTGCAGCAAGCATGGAAAACCGTTAAGGAGGATCATGCGCGCCATACCTCTACTTTCGCTTCTGCTTAGCGGCTGGTTCATTGTTCCAGCCCATGCCGACGAGGCCCAGGACTGGCTGATCCGCCTGGGTCAGGCGGAGCAGCAGCAAAGCTTCCAAGGCACTTTCGTATACGAGCGTAACGGTAGTTTTTCTACCCACAATATCTGGCATCGTGTCCAGAACGGTCAGGTCCGCGAGCGTTTGCTTCAGCTCGACGGCTCGGCTCAGGAAGTCGTGCGTGTTGATGGGCATACTCAATGCGTCAGCGGCACTCTGATTGCGGGGTTGGGAGACTCTCCCAACTCGACCGCTCGTTCGCTTGATCCCCAAAAGCTGAAAAACTGGTATGAGCTTGCCGTCATCGGCAAGTCGCGCGTGGCCGGGCGTGATGCGGTCATTGTATCGCTGACGCCCCGCGACCAGCATCGTTATGGTTTCGAGCTGCATCTGGATAAACAGACCGGTTTGCCACTGAAGTCGTTGTTGCTCAACGACAAAGGGCAGCTACTCGAGCGTTTCCAGTTCACCAGCCTCGATACCGCTGATGTCCCGTCGGACAAAGATCTGCAAGCTGGCACCGAGTGCAAGGCCGTCACTATTGATAGTGACAAGGCGTCTGCCGTGAAAACGGCTCAGGTCTGGCATTCCGACTGGCTGCCTCCGGGTTTCGTGCTGACCAGCAGTACTTCACACAAAGATTCGGAAACCAAAACTCAAGTCAGCAGCCTGATGTATGACGACGGGCTGGCGCGGTTTTCGGTATTTCTTGAGCCGTTGAACGGTGCAACAGTGACCGATACCCGCACGCAGTTGGGGCCGACTGTCGCTGTTTCCCGCCGCCTCACTACGCCTGAGGGCGAGATGATGGTGACGGTGGTCGGCGAAATTCCAATCGGCACGGCCGAGAGGATTGCCCTTTCGATGCGCAACGATGGCGCTGCAACCAGCAAGCAGTGAGCTGATTTCAGTCATTTCCACTTCTTCTTCGAGACGTAGATGAAATGTTTGCTCAGCATTTTCATTTGCAAATCACCCGAAAGTTTTTTATAGGTCAGAGCCTCACGGCTCTGGCCTTGTCTGTTGTTCCCGGAACAAAAATACCGGCACGCGGTTCCCGGTGTTCCTTGCTCCATATCGCTTAACCCTGCTCGTCGTAACGGGAGCTGTATGTCGATACTTAGCTTGAAGTCTTATCTCTCCATTTTCGCCACCGTGCTGGTGCTGGGTCAGGCTGTCCCCGCTGTCCAGGCGGCCGACCTGCCGGATTTCACCCAACTGGTTGAACAGGCCTCGCCTGCAGTGGTGAACATCAGTACCACGCAGAAGCTGCCGGACCGCAAGGTGAACCAGCAGATGCCTGACCTGGAAGGCTTGCCGCCAATGTTGCGCGAGTTCTTCGAGCGCGGCATGCCGCCTCAGCAGCGTTCGCCGCGCGGCGATCGTCAGCGTGAAGCGCAATCGCTCGGTTCGGGCTTCATCATTTCCTCCGATGGCTACATCTTGACCAACAACCATGTGATTGCCGATGCCGACGAAATCCTCGTGCGTCTGGCTGATCGCAGTGAAATGAAAGCCAAGCTGATCGGTACCGACCCTCGCTCCGACGTGGCCCTGCTGAAAATCGATGGCAAGGATCTGCCGGTGCTCAAGCTCGGCAAGTCCCAGGACCTGAAGGCGGGTCAGTGGGTCGTGGCGATCGGTTCGCCGTTCGGCTTTGACCACACCGTGACCCAAGGTATTGTCAGCGCCGTCGGCCGTAGCCTGCCGAACGAAAACTACGTGCCGTTCATCCAGACCGACGTGCCAATCAACCCGGGTAACTCCGGTGGCCCGCTGTTCAACCTGAACGGTGAAGTGGTCGGGATCAACTCGCAGATCTACACCCGTTCCGGTGGCTTCATGGGTGTGTCGTTCGCCATTCCGATCGACGTGGCGATGGACGTTTCCAATCAGCTGAAAAGCGGTGGCAAAGTCAGCCGCGGCTGGCTGGGCGTGGTCATCCAGGAAGTGAACAAGGATCTGGCCGAGTCGTTCGGTCTTGATAAGCCGGCCGGTGCGCTGGTTGCGCAGATTCAGGATGACGGTCCGGCAGCCAAGGGTGGCCTGCAAGTGGGCGACGTGATCCTGAGCATGAACGGTCAGCCGATCGTCATGTCCGCCGACCTGCCACACTTGGTCGGTGCGCTGAAAGCGGGCGCCAAGGCCAGCCTCGAAGTGATCCGTGACGGCAAGCGCAAGAATGTCGAGTTGACTGTCGGCGCGATTCCGGATGAGGACAAAGAGCTGGCTGCACTGCCGAAGTCGGGTGCGGAAAGCAGCAGCAACCGCCTCGGCGTTTCGGTGGCGGAACTGACCGCTGAGCAGAAGAAAACCTACGACCTCAAGGGCGGAGTGGTGATCAAGGAAGTTCAGGACGGTCCTGCGGCTTTGATCGGTCTGCAACCGGGTGACGTGATCACTCACCTGAACAACCAGGCCATTGGCTCCACCAAGGAATTCGCCGAGATCGCCAAGGCGCTGCCGAAGAATCGTTCGGTGTCGATGCGCGTCCTGCGTGAAGGTCGCGCGAGCTTCATCACCTTCAAACTGGCTGAATAACCCGGTTGCGGTGAAATAAAAACCGCCTCGAAAGAGGCGGTTTTTTTATACCTGAATTTTTTGTCGCTGATGAAAACTCAGCCCATCATGTCCTTGATCATGCGCTCCTGCTCCATCAGCTCGCGCTGGCGTGCATCGATCCGCGAGGACAGCGGGAAGTTGCTGCCCGCCTTGCGCTTGGCAAAATCAAGCTGCTGGATCGCCTGACGATAATCGCCGACCAGTGCGAAGTACTCGGCGCGAGCCTGATGCAGACCGATGATATTGCCGGACAGACCACGGGTTTCCGCGACCTGATACCACACGTCAGGATCATTCGGACGGGATTTGAGCAGGCTGTCGAGGGCTTTCTCGGCGTCGGCGGTGCGATTCTGTTTCAGCAACAGATCGACCCGAACCTGATTCAGTGGGTAGTTGCCCGGATACTGGGTGAGCATCCGGTCAACCCGCGTTTGCGCATCCGGCAGGCGGTTGTTGGTAATGTCCAGGTCGATCTGCGCGAGGTTGTAGATGATCTCGTTGGGTGACTTGGCCAGCAGCTGTTTGAGATTCTCCCTGGCTTCATTGAGCTGGCCGCCCTTGATCTGAGCGATCGCCAGGCCGTAACGCGCCACGTCGTTCTTCGGGTTCTCGTCCAGTTGTGCACGAAAGCGCTTGGCGCCCAGTCCCGGGGTTTCTTCGTAGATCAGCTGTACGCGGGCGCGGATCAACTGATAGCGCATGCTGTCTTCAATGCCGCCCGCTGGCGCTTGTTCTGCGCGGTTACGGGTGTCGGCGATACGCGATTCGGTCACCGGGTGAGTCAGCAGAAATTCTGGCGGCTTGGCGTCGAAGCGATACTGGCGCATCAGGCGTTCGAACATGGTCGGCATCGAGCGCGGGTCGTATCCGGCCTTTTCCAGGTTGAGGATGCCGATACGGTCGGCTTCCTGCTCGTTCTGGCGCGAGAAGGTACGCTGCGACTGAATGGCTGCGGCCTGAGTACCGGCGATGGTCGCGATCCCGGCATCACCGCCACCGGCGGCGGCAATCACGATCCCGGCGAGCAGCGCCGCCATCATCGGCACCTGCATCCGCTGCGAAGCTTCGACGCCGCGCGCGAAGTGGCGCTGTGACAAGTGAGCCAGTTCGTGGGCCAGTACCGAGGCGTATTCGCCTTCAGTCTGCGCGTTGAGGAACAGGCCACCGTTGACCCCGACCACGCCACCCGGCGCCGCGAAAGCGTTGAGTTGCGGGCTGTTGATCAGAATGAATTCCAGGCGACGATCGGTCACCTGGCTGGTTTCCACCAGCTTGTAGACGCTGGATTCGACGTAGTCTTTGAGCTGCGGATCGTTGAGCTGTGCAACCTGACTACGCAACATGGCCAGCCAGGCGCGGCCCAACTGGTATTCCTGTTGCGGAGAGACAATGGCAGAACTGGCGTCGCCAAGTGACGGCAGATCGTCGGCAAAGCCCGGTGAGGCGAGCAGGCAAGCGAGCGTCAGCAGGGTAGGGCGCAGAAATGTCATGCACAAAGCCTTAGAAGACAAAGACCTTACTGTAGCCGGACACCGGGCTTGCGACCAGATATTCTAGGCGCCTCAACCACCTGAACCGGAGTGACGCAATGACTGACGCTGTAGCCCATGACTGTGAATTGGACGCCAGTGGCCTGAATTGCCCGTTGCCGTTGCTCAAGGCCAAGATGGAACTCAACAAGCTGCCCAGCGGGGCGGTGCTCAAGGTGATCGCCACGGACGCGGGTTCGCAGCGCGACTTCCGCACCTTTGCCCGTCTGGCCGGTCATACGCTGCTGCGCGAAGAAGACGAAGCGGGCGTCTACCGTTACTGGTTGAAAAAAGCCTGAACCGACAGCGTAAAAGACCTAAGGATTATTGATGTTCAAAGTGTTACGCGACTGGATTCAGCGCTACTTTTCCGACGAAGAAGCGGTGGTGCTGGCGGTGCTGCTGTTTCTCGCCTTCACCGCGGTGCTCACGCTCGGTGGCATGCTCGCGCCGGTATTGGCCGGGATGGTGCTGGCGTATCTGATGCAGGGGCTGGTACTCGCACTGGAGCGTATGCGCGTGCCTGGCGCGGCGGCGGTGGGGTTGGTGTTTGCGCTGTTCATGGGCGTGTTGCTGGTGTTCATCGTGGTGGTCTTGCCGTTGCTGTGGCATCAGTTGATCACGCTGTTCAACGAATTGCCGGGGATGCTGGCCAAATGGCAGTCGCTGCTGCTGTTGCTGCCCGAGCGCTATCCGCATCTGGTCTCTGACGAGCAGGTGCTGCAGGCCATCGAAGCGGCGCGTGGCGAAATCGGCAAGTTCGGCCAATGGGCGCTGACCTTTTCCCTGTCGAGCCTGCCGCTGCTGGTCAACATCATGATCTATCTGGTGCTGGTGCCGATTCTGGTGTTCTTCTTTCTCAAGGATCGGGCCATGATCGGCGAGTGGGTGCGCGGCTATCTGCCCCGTGAGCGAGCGCTGATCACCCGCGTGGCGCAGGAAATGAACCGGCAGATCGCCAACTACATTCGTGGCAAGGTTATAGAGATTGTGATCTGTGGCGGCGTGACCTACATCGCCTTCGTCGCGCTTGGCCTCAACTATGCGGCGCTGCTGGCGTTGCTGGTCGGGGTATCGGTGGTGGTGCCGTACGTCGGCGCGGTGGTGGTGACCGTGCCGGTGTTGCTGATTGCGTTGTTCCAGTGGGGCTGGAGCGATCAGTTCATCTATCTGATGGCGGTCTACGGGATCATTCAGACCCTGGATGGCAACGTGCTGGTGCCGTTGCTGTTTTCCGAGGCGGTCAACCTGCACCCGGTGGCAATCATTTGTGCGGTGCTGTTGTTTGGCGGGTTGTGGGGGTTCTGGGGCGTGTTCTTCGCAATTCCGCTGGCGACGCTGTTCAAGGCCGTGCTGGATGCGTGGCCGCGCAAGGAGCCGGTTGTCGCTCCGCTGCTGTAGCGGTTGAGCCAGATTTTATATGAAGGCTATTCGCGAGCAGGCTCGCTCCCACATTGGATCTGTGGCGTTCACAAGTTCAATGTGGGAGCGAGCCTGCTCGCGAAGGCGTCAATGAGGGCGACGCAAAACCTTCAGGCTTTATTCAAGGCCTGAGCCGCAGCCAGCACAGCATCCACATGTCCCGGCACTTTCACGCCGCGCCATTCCTGACGCAGTACACCGTTCTTGTCGATCAGGAACGTGCTGCGATCAACGCCCAGATATTCCTTGCCATACAGTTTCTTCAGCTTGATCACGTCGAATAGCTGGCAGACCGCTTCGTCCTTGTCGCTGATCAGCTCGAACGGAAATTCCTGCTTGCACTTGAAGTTCTCGTGAGACTTCAGGCTGTCGCGGGAGATACCGAAAATCTCGGTATTAGCGGCCTGGAACGCCGCGTACTGGTCACGAAAACCCTGGCCTTCGGTGGTGCAGCCGGGGGTGCTGTCCTTCGGATAGAAGTAGATCACCACTTGCTTGCCCTTCAGGGCGGACAAGCTGACGGTCTGCCCGCTGGTGGCAGGTGCTTCGAAATCCGCAACCGGTTGGTCGATGACAACGGCCATGAAAGCTTCCTTACATTGGGTTTTGTGGGCGCCAAGGTTCGATCAGCGCATCCAGGTTCATCGCGTCGGCGAAGTCCAGGAACTGGTCGCGCAGCCAGCTGATCTGGGTGCCGGCCGGCAGCGTTACGGTGAACGTGGCGTTGAGCATGGTGCCGCCAGTCTGCGGGGCCTGATAGGTATCGCAGGTCAGGTTTTCCAGCTCGACGTTGTGATCCATGAAGAACTGGCACAGCTCATTGATGATGTCCGGGCGATACGCCGAGCTGACATAAGCCACGTACGGCAGGGCCTGCGGACGGTTTTCCAGAGCCGCGCTGCGTACCACGTTGACGGTGAATGCGTGGCGCTTGGCCAGGGTCGGCAGGCTGCCTTCGAGGCGGGCCAGCGCGTCCCAGCTGCCGGAGATTTCCAGCACCAGGGCGCTGCATTCGCCATGGCGAGTCAGGCGGGAGGTGACGACGGCGCAGCGATTTTCATGGCTGGCGCGGCACAGGACGTTAGTCAGCTCCATGGGGTTGGCGCCAAGGGCACTGATGACAAGGAATTGTTCGCGAACTGTGGGGGTGGACATGCAGCATTCCTAAAGCGATGAGCGGTCGGTAGGTCGATGGGCGTTGGCCGTCGGGAAGCGTCTGCGCGTGCCCGTTCAGAAAGCCCCGGGCCGTGGCTCGCAATTCGCTCCAATAAAGGCGGAGCGTGCAGCAGCGACACTGGAACGGGGCCTGGGAGGCCGAAAGAGGAGGCTGGAACCCGGCGTACAAGCTGATCTGTACCGATCAAAGTCTGAAGGGTAGCGAAAACCGACGCCAAGGGGAATGGCGGCGCAGTACTTCGCTTGTGCAAGCATCTTGGCGCCAGTACCATTACCGCTCTCTTTTTCCGGCAGGAGCGGTTTCATGATTGCGGGCAGTATGGTGGCACTGGTCACTCCCATGGATGCACAAGGGCGTCTTGACTGGGACAGCCTCAGCAAACTCGTGGACTTCCATCTCAAGAACGGCACCCATGCCATTGTCGCGGTCGGTACTACCGGCGAGTCGGCGACCCTTGATGTAGAAGAACACATCGCCGTCATCAAAGCCGTGGTCAAACAGGTAGCCGGGCGCATTCCGGTGATCGCCGGTACCGGCGCCAACTCGACCCGCGAAGCCGTCGAGCTGACCCGCAACGCCAAGGAAGCCGGCGCCGACGCCTGCCTGCTGGTAGTTCCGTACTACAACAAGCCGACCCAGGAAGGCCTGTACCAGCACTTCAAGCACATTGCCGAAGCCGTCGACATTCCACAGATTCTCTACAACGTTCCCGGCCGCACCTCCTGCGACATGCAGGCCGAGACCGTAATTCGCCTGTCCAGCGTGCCGAACATCATCGGCATCAAGGAAGCCACCGGCGACCTGAAACGCGCCAAAGCCATCATCGACGGCGTGAGCAAGGACTTCATCGTGCTGTCCGGCGATGATCCTACCGCGGTTGAGCTGATCCTGCTGGGCGGCAAAGGCAACATCTCCGTAACGGCCAACGTCGCCCCGCGCGAAATGGCTGACCTGTGCGAGGCCGCGCTGAAAGGCGACGCCGAGACCGCACGGGCGATCAACGAAAAATTGATGCCGCTGCACAAGGACCTGTTCATCGAAGCCAACCCGATTCCGGTGAAGTGGGCTTTGGTTGAAATGGGCCTGATGCACGAAGGCATCCGCCTGCCGTTGACCTGGCTGAGCGCTCCTTGTCATGAAACGCTTCGCACGGCCCTGCGCCAGTGCAGCGTCCTGGTTTAATTGAGGAAGTACAACGCATGAAGCGAATGGCCGGACTTTCCGCACTTGCCTTGATTATCTCCAGCACCAGTGGCTGCGGATGGGTCTGGGGCCCGGAAGGTTATTTCCGTGACCGTGGTAGCGATTACCTGGAAGCGCAACAGACTGCACCGATGCAACTGCCACCGAATGTCAGCACCTCCAAGCGTCTGGATCCGCTGTTGCCGATCCCGCGCAACGTGGCTGATGACACGGCGAAGGGCGAATACGTGGTACCGCGTCCGCAACCGCTGACGGCGGTTGCCGAGGCGACCGACTACTCGCTGCAGAAGAGCGGTGACTCGCGTTGGGTCGTGGCCCAGCACCCTCCGGCCGAAGTCTGGCCAGTGGCGGTACAGTTCTTCCAGGACAATGGTTTCCGGCTGGATGAACAGCGTCCGCAAACCGGCGAATTCACTACCACCTGGCAGCATTCCGACGAACTGTCCGCCGCCATGGCCAAGCGCCTGAGCGCCGCCGGTGTCGGTGCCGACAGCGAAACCCGCGTGCGGGTGCGTATCGAGCCAGGCGTGCAGCGCAACACCAGTGAAATCTACGTGGTCAGCGCCGAGCGTCCTGCCGGCAGCACCGCCGACGTCGATTTCACCAACCGTTCGGTCAACACAGGCCTGGACGCAGCGCTGGTCGACGACATGCTCGCGAGCATGAGCCGGATCTCCGAGAAGGGTGGTTCGGTGTCGATGCTGGCTTCGCGCGATTTCGATACCCCGAGCCGTGTCAGCCTCAGCGAAGACGGCAGCGGCAACCCGGTGCTGAACGTCGGTCCTGACCTGGATCGTGCCTGGTCGAGCGTCGGTCGTGCGCTGGAGCAAGGTCAGTGGCGCGTTGAAGACATCAACCGCAGCCTGGGCCTGTACTACATCAACCTGGCCGAGAAAGCCGAGAAGAAAGACGACAAGCCTGGTTTCTTCAGCAGCCTGTTCGGCAGTGCGCCGACCAAGGAAGAAGTTGAAGCCCGCGCCGAGCGTTATCAGGTTCGCCTGAGCAAGGTCGGTGAGAACGTTCAGGTGACCGTAGAGAAGAACATCAATACCGTTGCGCCGGCCGATGTGGCGCGCAAAGTGTTGAGCGTGATTCAGGACAACCTGGGCTGATCACATGCGCTTTGCCGTTCTCGGCAGCGGTAGCCAAGGGAACGGCACGCTGATCGCCAGCGCTGATACCTATGTGCTGGTGGATTGTGGTTTTTCCCTGCGGGAAACCGAAAAACGCCTGTTGCGTCTGGGGGTTCACCCGGCGCAACTGAGCGCGATACTCGTAACCCACGAACATGCCGACCACGTGCATGGCGTGGGTTTGCTGTCTCGGCGCTACAATCTGCCGGTCTACCTCAGTCGCGGCACACTGCGCGGGATGCGCAAACCGATCGAACCCGCAGGCTTTCTGGCCGGCGGCGAGCAGCTGCAGATCGGCGCACTGAACATCGGGGTCATTGCCGTGGCCCATGATGCGCAGGAGCCGACCCAGTACGTATTCAGTGATAACGAGCAGCGGCGCTTCGGCCTGCTGACCGACCTGGGTTCCTATTGCGAGCGGGTGCTGGACGGCTATCGGGATCTCGATGCGTTGATGATCGAGTCCAACCATTGCCGCGACATGCTGGCCCGTGGTCACTATCCGTACTTTCTCAAGCAACGGGTGGGCGGCGAGCTGGGACATTTGAACAACCATCAGGCGGCATTCCTGGTGGCCGAGTTGGGGTGGCAGGGCTTGCAGCATCTGGTTCTCGCCCACCTGAGCAGCAAGAACAACCTGCCGCAGCTGGCCCGGCAATGTTTCGTCGACACCCTCGGGTGCGACCCGGACTGGCTGCAACTGGCCGATCAAGATTCAGGGCTCGACTGGCGCCATATCGCCTAGCCCATCTACTTAGCAAGCGGAGCCCATCATGGAAAAACGTGAAGAACTCTACCGCGGCAAAGCCAAATCGGTTTACAAGACCGACGACGCTGACCGTTTGATCCTGCTGTTTCGCAACGACACCTCGGCGTTCGACGGCAAGCGCATCGAGCAGCTCGACCGCAAAGGCATGGTGAACAACAAGTTCAACGCCTTCATCATGCAGAAACTCGAAGCGGCCGGCATTCCGACCCAATTCGACAAACTGCTGGGCGACAACGAGTGCCTGGTGAAGAAGCTGGACATGATCCCGGTCGAGTGCGTCGTGCGTAACTACGCCGCCGGCAGCCTGGTAAAACGTCTGGGCGTCGAAGAGGGCATGAAGCTCAACCCGTACACCTTCGAACTGTTCCTCAAGGACGACGCCAAGGGCGACCCGTTCATCAACGAATCCCACGTCGTGGCATTCGGTTGGGGCACCGCCGAGCAACTGGCACGCATGAAAGAACTGTCGCTCAAGGTCAACGAAGTCCTGAGCAAACTGTTCGACGACGCAGGCCTGCTGCTGGTGGACTTCAAGCTTGAATTCGGCGTGTTCAGCGACGGCTCGATCGTCCTCGGCGACGAGTTCAGCCCGGACGGCTGCCGCCTGTGGGACAAGGACACCAAGAAGAAGATGGACAAAGACCGCTTCCGCCAGGGCCTCGGTGACGTCATCGAAGCCTACGAAGAAGTCGCCAATCGTCTGGGTGTACCGCTTTAATCGACGCAAGCATCTGATAGCACGAAGAAAATTTTCGAAAGAGGGTTTGCTTTCGGCAGAAGTGTTGTTATGATGCGCGCCGTTGGAGAGATGCCAGAGTGGCCGAATGGGACGGATTCGAAATCCGTTGTACCTTCACCGGTACCTAGGGTTCGAATCCCTATCTCTCCGCCATTATCGAATAAGACTAAGCCCCTGTAATCATTGATGATTACAGGGGCTTTTTCGTTTCTGTCGATCCATTTAGGGCATTTCTAGGGCATAAACCTTGCCCGTTATGCCGCTCTAGTCCGTCCTAAACCCCAGCATTTTCGACACGACACCGGCCATGCTCTTGGTGTCTTTGGGTATCCACCTCCCATAATGTTTTCTCACCATCGTGGTGTCAGCATGTCCAAGCTGTCTCGCTACCCATTCCACTGGTACATAGCTCGACAGCATCTGGCTCGCGAAGGTATGACGGCATTGGTTGGCGCCTCGGTGTCGGACCTCTGCCTTCTTCAGGTGAGCCGTGAACCAATTGCTCAAGGTCTTTCCGCTCCATAGCAGCCCGCTGGTGGAGCTGCGGAAAAGAAACCTGACTTTCATCTTCTTCGACGTGATGTTGTCACGCTGGATAACGGTGATCTCTTCCGCGGGGACCTCTCTTGCAGCAGCTACGATCTCTCGCATCAGTACAAGTGCAGGATCGATCAGCTCTATCACCCTAACCCTGGAGCGCTCTTTCGGGACTTTGAACTCACCAACGACCAGCGCACGACGAACCTGCACTAGGCCGGCATCGAGATCGATATCTTCGACAGCGAGCGCGATGAGCTCGGATAGCGAAAGTCCGGCCCAGCAGTTGAACTCAATCATCCTGCTATCATGTCGTCTGTCCGGATCCGCTTTGCCGATCAGCTCGATCTCGGTGCGGCTGAAGGGATCGGCGTGCTCAAGGTCTACGTCCGAACCGACGTTACTGATTCGGTCCAGTGCGTTGGCTTTCAAAATGCCGTCGCCAAAGGCGTCAGCCCAGACGCCACGAACGACGGTGAAGATGTCGTTTACTGTCTTAGGGGATAGCCCTTGCTTTAGCAATTGAGCTTGGAATAGCTCTATATCGCTCTTGCTGATGTCGACGATTCGGCGTTTGCCAAATTTGTTATCGACGTGCTTGGCCTTGCTGACATAGTTAACGACGGTACTTGATGCTTTAAGCGCCCTTTGAACCTCCAGCCATCGGTCGATACCTTCTTTGACTGTACGCTTTAGGGACGGGCCGCCGGTGTCCGTGAACATGGCGGCCCTTGGTGAGTTGGGAAAGTGAGCCGCATAATCGAAACGGCCCTCTCTAATCTCCGCTAAGATGGTGCGCCGTTTGTTGTCGGCGTATGCAATTGCGGCTTTGTTTACTTTCGAGATTCCTTCGAGAGGTTCTCGGCAACGTTGGCCGTTGAAAATGAACCAGATGCGTAATTGCTTGCCATTCATCTCGACGCCTGTGGGCATCTTGTCAGTCATGGTTGGCCTGCCATCCACTTTTCAATGGCCTCCTTGTTATAAACAAGCACGTTCGCTGGGTCGGTTCGATAGTGCTTCCCTTCTAGCCAGATCCCGCGGGATCGGTATTTGCGGACTGCTTCCGTGCTTAATCCAAAAACTGGATACAGCAGATCCTGCCGAAACCAGGCGCCTGGAGTTATGTGGAAATCAATTTTTTCTGCGGCGCTCATGCTCTCACTCCTTTTGGCTGAATGCCTTTCATGTGATCGGTCCTTTTTTGGGTTACTACGCGTTTTGCTAATTGAAGCGCTTGTTCTCGTAGAGGTCTGGCGTCGCGCTCGAGCTTCTTGCCAGTACGAAATACGCTGAAGGTTTCGGCGGCAATTCGCAGTAGGTCGCCGATGGCGACCAGCGTCTGCTTTTCTGTCGGGCCGAACTGCGGACTTGCTTCAAGAAGTTTGCAAGTTTGTGCCAGGCGCGCGTGATCAGCCCTGATGAACTGCAGGGAGGCCTGAAGCTCGCGTATGGTTTTGGCGCTCACGGCGCGCTGAATGTCTTCACTCTCGCGCAGGCCGACCTCCAGACCATCTCTGCGGCCCATGATGTAATCGCCCCAAATAAGGAGAGCGGCGAGCGCCGTCAGGATGACGAGTGCAACTATTTGTATTGGAGTCATCATTTGGTGTGCTCCTGGGGTTGTCGTGGGGTAGTGGTAACTGCCGTTAATGGAGTGGGTGCAGCATCGGGTTGGTCTTCCTGCTGTCGCTGCATGTCTTCATCGGCCTTGTAGGCGCAGATGTCGATCAACGAGGCCATGTGCCGGATGTGGACGTATTTAAGTGCCTTGCGACTGGCGTCGATCGTGGTGATCGGAAGCTGAATCCGGCCGTTGTAGATCTCAGTCACGAACAACTGCGAATTCAGGTTGCGAAAATAGGCCTCCCGAATTTTTTCCAGCGGGATCAGCACATTCCCGAAAGTGCGATAGAGCATTTCAACGGTGGTCGATTCAGGCGCCGGATGAAGGCGAAGCGGTGTTTGGTTCGCGTTGTTCATGTGGCTATTGAGCCTCCTTGCGTTTGGATCGTGATGGGTGGTTCCAGGCGTTCAGGCAATGGCGTTTGGTCAATTCCCGCAGATGTTCAGGCACCTCCTGGAGCGCGGCATTGCGCTCCTCACGTGTTCGCATTGCGATGATCTGTCGGGCGTATTCCCTAGGCCACGTCACGGCGGCCTGCCGGAATGGCGGGGAGGTCGATACCCAACTGGTCAGCCAGCCAGCGGATTCCGGCCTGCTTGACCCGAGTCGACTGGCTGTACTGCATGCCGTATTTCTCGTCGTACCAGGGACTGCTTTTGATCCGCAGATAATCATCGTCACGGTTGAGATCCGCCGGCAGGTTTCCCTTGAGCAGACCCTTTTCGCGCATGCGGGCGATGAGCTTGGGGCGGGTCAGGCCGAGATGAGCAGCTGTTTGGGCGAGGGTACGTTCCATGTCGCCCACCTTAAGCCGCGTGTGCAGCAGGAGTGGCCGCTGCAGCAATTTGGCTGATGGATTCGCTGACTTTGCCGTAGATCTCGACATCGGTACCGCACGCGGTAAAACACCGGGTACGCGGGCTCTTTTTGCCGATGCTGAGGATGGCGGTGATGCAGGAGAGAGTGTGCGGGCGATGAACAGCCACGTGCAGCGGCAGATCGAAACCCATGTCGAGGCTCAGCACGCCGCCGGTACGAATCAGCTCGAACACCCGTTGCTTGTCCTGGACGTCAAAGCGGCCGTATTGGCGATCGGCATGCGCGCGATGCGCCGGGTCGCTGGTGTTGCTCGGATCAAGCGGGCCGTTGGCAATCTCTTCGATGAAGTCGGCTAGCTTGAGGTGCATCTTCTTGTCGTTCGGCAGGGTCAGCGTGTGGCGTTCACTGCCCAGCTCGATGACAAAAGTGCTTTCCACGGGGCCGCGCTCAGCCTTGAGACGGAATGCCAGGCACTCGCGCTTCGGCGCTGTGCGCAGAACATGGTTGAAGGTCTCGCTCAGGTTGACCTGGGCATTGAGCAACTGCAGGGTACGGTTGTCGATCTTGAACTTGATCATGCCGCGTGCCCTCCGCCGTTCGGATGAACAGGAGAGGGCTGACAGGACTTGGCGACAAGCTTGGGTTTGCTGTTATGAATGACGACCAGGCAGCCCGTGGCGAGCTGCAGCTGTTCGATCAGTTTTCGATTGCTGACGCATGCCGGATGGACATGCAGGGATGCGGTGGTACGCATGGTGAAGCCTCACTGTGGTAGGAGAGTGAGGCGAAAATAACCTAGGTGTTAGCATGATGCAATTACTTTGGTTTTAGATCTTCAATTTCTTGGAAGAGGAGGAGCATTCACGGGGCGGATTGTCGACCACCAAAATACTCGACCTAAAACTTTCATTTGCTGCTCTACAAACTGGTCAAATGTATAGGATTCATCTGGATGTTCAGCTCTGTTATAGCTCACGAGCTTCAGTCCACCACCCTCCAAACGTTCCAGGAATTTAATCCTCAGCGCGCCCTCTTGCTCAATGGCATAGAGATGGTCAGAAATGATTTTGGTCATGCCGCGGTCTATTCCGACCGTCGCACCGTGAAGGATTAACGGTTCCTGGCTCCTACCTGTGACTGGCGCACATAACGCATTAGCAGGGTGGACGCCGCACTGCCGAAGTGTTGCAAGGGAAAAACGAAGCACACGGCCATATTCAGCCTGAACAGCTGTTCTCCCTGCCCCAGCTGAAATCTCAACTTGCTTAAAAAGTGGTATCTCCACCTCGTCATCATTCAAGGGGGTGTCGTTATCCCACGCGGATACCGGTTCAAGAATAAGAGGCGGGGGTGATTTTTCCTGACGACGAGTGATGGGCACTATGCTGGCTGGCATATCGCCATTCTCAAGCCACGGTAACGAAAGGTTAAGTCCGCGAGCTATAGCGCCTGTTTTGCGGCTTTCTCGTGTTTGGCCATCTACGATTTTGAAAATCGTCGCTTGAGAGCATCCCGAAAGCTTCGCCACATCAGTTTGACTGAGGTTGAGTTGCTCCATGGCATATTTCAGCCGATCGGAGAGCGTGGGGAGGAGATCGATCGGTAAGTATTTCATGGGGTAATTCTACGACCTCGGTTATAGGGCGTCCTAAACTATTGGGTGTTGACTTGTCTATTACGAAGGTTGTAGATTCGCTTCGTCGTTCATCAGGGAGAGCTTAATCAGTGACTTACTGCGTTAAAGACGCCGAGCTATGTCGGCAGGCCTTAGAAAAGGTCATCAAGATTTGCGGTAACAACCAGTCAGAGCTTGCTCGCCGCTGCAACGTCAAGCAACCGCATGTCTGGAAATGGGTCAGGGCGGGGCGGGTTCCCACCGAACGTGTGCATTCGGTTGCTAAGGCATCGGAAGGAAAAGTGTTACCCCACGAATTGCGTCCTGATTTACCTGATCTTTTTCCAGCTCCAGCTCCAGCTCCAGCTCCAGCTATTTCCGCTGTCGCTGCATAAAACCTAGAAAAAAGGCGACCCAAGGGCCGCCCAGTTCCTCCCGTTAGCATCATCACATGCTGCCGGGGCGCGATGTCGGTAGGTGCGCACACCACATGCCGCCGACCTCCATCGCGTTTCCAAGGCTCGGAAGCCTTGGTGTTGCTGCCGTTCTTACCACAGAGCTGGCAGCTGTTGCGCCAGGGGGGAACAACGGATTGTTCGCCCCGGCACGGTGCCGGTTGTCCCCTGCAAGGGTTACCGGCGTTTGGGCCTCTCCAGACCACGCGGCAAATGTATCACCAACATCTGTCGCATGGCACTGGCAACTTTTAGGATTAATGCCATGAGCCGAATCGCTCTCAGTTCTCTGGAACGGGCGCAGCGGGAAATCCTGCCGCTCGATTTAGCGCTGTACCACGCCGCTCGCGAATACCCAGGCGGCGCTGCTGCCATCGCTGCCACGACCGGTCGTAACCCGACCACGCTGCAGCACAAGCTGTCGCCAACCCATCCGAGCCACTCCATCAACATTCAGGAGTTTGGCGAAATCCTCGAACTGACCAAGGATCGCCGCATTCTGGATGCGGTGCATGCGCTGGTCGGCGATACGATCTGGCAGGAGCTAGCCGACACCTACACCAACGACATGCCCGAGACCCTGACCACGGGTATCGCCGAATACTTCCGTCAGGTCGCCGATCTGGCCGAGACCTGGGCCAAGAGCATTGGCGACGGTGTGGTGACTGATCAGGAACTGGCGGCGATTCGCCTGCAGGTGTTCCGCGGCATTCAAGGGCTGCTCGGGTTGTTCAACCGCGCCACCTACGTCAACCAGACGACGCGAGGTGCCGACCGTGGCTGACATCGCCGATTTCGCCAACGATCTGGTGCAGGAACGCATCGATCAGGCCATGGCAGCGCGCAGCGCTGCCAAGGCCGAGAGTGCTGCCCATTCCTTGCTGTTCTGTGAAGCCTGTGACGATCCGATTCCGGAAGCACGCCGACTGGCCCAACCGGGTTGCTCGCAGTGCATCAGCTGCCAGTCCCTGTCTGAGCGGGGGATTCAGCATGCTCGATGAGGTATTGGGCCAATTCGCCGACTACGGTCTGGAGCCAGCGCAACCGCTGGTGTTCGGCAAGCTGACCCGCTGCAAGACAGCGCAGGACAAGGGCAAGGAAAAGAACGGCTGGTACGTGGTTCACGAGCAGCGCACGGAGAAGGGCGACACGCTGATCTTCGGCGCCTTCGGTGATTGGCGTTCGGGCGAGACGCAGAAGATCAAGGTCAAGGCCGGGCGCATGTCGCCGGAAGAGCGCGAAGTGATGCGCGCTCGCCAGGAGGAAGCCAAGCGCCGTGCCGCCGAAATCGCGAACAACGCTGCGCGGCGGGCGGCGAAAAGGGCGCAGGGTTTGTTCGAGCGCATGCCGACCACCGGACGCAGCGACTACCTGGACCGCAAACAGATCGTCGGGATCAATGTGCGTTACGCGCCGCGCACCGGCGCCGTGCTGGTCCCGATGAAAAATGCCCGTGATCAAATCATGGGCCTGCAGGTGATCTTCCCCAGCAAGCAGGAAGACACTGGCCGCGACAAATCCTACTGGCCTTACGGCATGGCGAAGGAGGGCACCTTTCACCTGCTCGGTCCGCACCCGGAGCCGGGTGAACCGGTGCTGGTGTGTGAGGGTTACGCCACCGGCGCCAGCCTGCACATGGCGACCTCGCTCACTGTGGCGGTGGCCTTCGATGCGGGCAACCTGCTCGCGGTGTGCAAAGCCATGCGTGAGCGTTTTGCCGGATGCCCGCTGATCATCTGCCGCGACGATGACTGGAAGACCACCAAGCCCAACGGTGATGCGTGGAACCCCGGCGAAGAGAAGGCCGGCAACGCCGCGCTGATTGTCGGTGCCCAGGTGGTTGCGCCGACCTTCGCGCTCGAGCGCCACGACAAGTGGACCGACTTCAACGACCTGCACGTCGCCGAAGGTTTGGATGCGGTTCGCCGACAAGTGCTCGCGGTTGTGCGTCCACCGGCCGCCGGTGGCTGGAAAGATCAGCTGGCTCGCAGCGAGAGCGGGGCCCTGATCGCGCACATGCAGAACGTCGAACTGATCCTCGCGCATGACGAACGCTGGGCCGGGGTGATCAGCTACTGCGCCTTCAGCTCGAAGATCGTCAAGCTGCGGGCTGCTCCTTATGGGGGTGGTACCGGCGAGTGGGCCGACATCGACGACGTGCGGGTGATGAAGTGGCTCGCGCAGCAGTACAACCTGCGCGTGAAGTCGTCGCACGTGATCGAGGCGGTGAGTGTCGTGGCCCACGACCACGCCTTTCACCCGGTGCGCGAGTACCTGAAAAAACTCGAATGGGATCGTGTGCCGCGCCTGGAGCGTTGGTTGACGGATGTGATGGGGGTGAAGGCAACGGATTACACCTCCAAGGTCGGCAAGCGCTGGATGATCTCCGCCGTGGCGCGGGTGATGAAGCCGGGCTGCAAGGCGGACTCGGTGATGATCCTCGAAGGCGTACAAGGCGCCGGTAAGTCGACCGCGATGAGCGTGCTCGGTGGCGAGTGGTTCATGGACACGCCGTTTGCCCTCGGCGACAAGGACGGCTTTCAGGCGATTCGTGGCAAGTGGATTGTCGAGCTGGGCGAACTGGACAGCTTCAACAAGGCCGAGAGCACCAAGGCCAAGCAGTTCTTCTCGGCGTCGACCGACACCTACCGCGAAAGCTATGGCCGCAGAACGTTGGACGTGCCACGCCAGTGTGTTTTCGTCGGGACCACCAACCAGGACGAGTACCTCAAGGACGCCACCGGCAACCGGCGTTATTGGCCGGTGGCCTGTACCAAGGTCGATGTGCCGTTGCTGCGCGAGATCCGCGACCAGCTGTGGGCCGAAGCGGTGTTCTGCTTCGAGGCCGGCGATCTCTGGTGGGTGACACGAGAGGAAGCACCGATGTTCAGCGAGGAGCAGGACGAACGCTTTGTGGTGGACGAATGGGAAACACCGATTCTGAACTGGCTCGAAGAGTCGCAGATTGGCGAGACCACCACCGGCAGTGAGGTGATGAGTCAGGCGCTCAAGCTCGATCCCGGTCATTGGGGCAAACCCGAGCAGATGCGCGTCGGTGCGATTCTGCATCGACTGGGGTGGCGACGGTTCCGTCTGGGGGCTTTGAACAAGAGCGGTCAGCGGCCATGGGCGTACAAGAAACCCGAGCACTGGGGCAGGGCGCCTGCACTTCAGAAGGAAGAATTCGAGGAGCCGTGCTTCGATGATTAAAGCGATCGATATGGCCCTCAAACAATGGGCCCAGGAGCTGCACAGCGACGAAGTGGCCGCCGGTTATTCGGGCGGCAACATGGTCGCCATGATGATGGAGAGCGGTGGTCAACTGGTGCGCGGCCGGCGCGGGAGCCGGGTGCCGCTGGAAGCCTCGCTGGACATTGAGCGCATCGTCAAGAAACGCCTCGACCCCGAGCTGATGACCGTGGTCAAGGTGCATTACTTCCAGCCTGACGCGCCCTTAGCCGCACGTCTGACCCGCAGTGGCTGCACGCGCAACGTCTACTACCAGCGCCTGCACGACGCCCACATCGTGGTCGAGCACTTCCTCCTGGGGGAAGCGGCTTGATCGTGGGCATCTCTCTGGCTCATGCCGTCCCACTGGCCTGCCTCCGTCCCACCGCTTTTTGCGGTGGTGGGACGGGCGCAGGCCGCGTCGTTGTTGGGCTGTCCCACCGTCCCACCTTTTTCATGCCTCACGCCCGTGTGTGCGTAGCGGGTACAGGTACGCGCGTTTACGCGCACGCGTGCTTTTTAAATTTCTTTCTATACACGAGAAAAGAGAGATAAAAGTAGGACGGTGGGGCAGAGCCCCAATCTGCGGGGCTTTCAGACGTCCCACCTCGTTTTAAAGAGGTGGGACGCATGGGACGCCAGAAAAGCAAAAGACAGCCGGGACAGATATTCACCGACATTCGCCAGCCGTTCACCGGGTGTCACCCACACATTCACCGGGTGGCATTAAAACGGTCTTGCTGCCACCAGAATCGACCTGTAAAAAGGGGCCATCTTCGATGGGTGCGACCGCAAAGCGCGGCAGGCCACCCACCACCTGACCCGACCATTGCGCCGGGTCTTTTTGTTTAAGGGGCAGGGCAATGACGAACGAGCAACAGGCACTGGCAGAGATGCCGATCTGGTTGGTGATTGCTCTTTCCCTGGTTGGCGGTGTGTCCGGCGAGATGTGGCGCGCCGACAAGGACGGGGCACGAGGTTGGGCGTTACTGCGCCGGCTAGTACTTCGCTCCGGTGCCTGCATCGTGTGCGGCGTGTCGGCGATGATGTTGCTGTTCGGTGCGGGCCTGTCGATCTGGACAGCGGGCGCCCTGGGTTGCCTGACCGCGATGGCCGGCGCCGATGTCGCCATCGGCTTGTACGAGCGCTGGGTGGCCAAGCGGCTGGACCTGAGCGAGGCCGAGCCGAAAGCATGAGCCGGGCGGGCCGGGTAGGGCGCAGATTTCACGGGTCCTCCCCAAGGGCCGCCCCCTACACGGGTTATCGAACTCGCGGAATCTCTCTAGCTGAAATGGTTGCAGGGATGTCCGTCTTTCCAACGGAATTGGGGCAGGGCATGGCACTCGGATGCTGGCTCGACCGGCCGGACCCGGCAGAAACCCGCCGGGGACCCTGGGGACTTTCAAAGGACACGGGGTCGGAAACCCGCGGGATCTTGTTAGTGGGAGGCCCGCCAGCTTACTGAAATTTCAATCCACTGAAATCTTGAAAGGATTCATTGAAAAGCCGCTGAAAAGGAGGGCTTATGACCGTAGCCACCTACCTATCCAAGAGCGCCTTCGCTGCGCACATCGGCCGGTCACCGAGTTACATCACCTGGCTTAAGGAAAACGGCCGACTGGTCCTGTCTCCCAATGGCAAGCAGGTCGACGTGCTGGCCACTGAAGCGTTGATCCGCGATACCGCCGACCCGAGCAAGGCTGCCGTCGCTGCTCGCCATCAACAGGAGCGGATTCAGCGTGATGTGTACAGCCACGTCGCTGCACAATCCGAGCCGACTAACATGGCTGCGCCGCCGCCCGCTGATCCCGCGCAAGGGCAGTCCCCGGACTTTCAGAAAGCACGAGCGCATCGCGAGCACTACTTGGCGCGGATGGCGGAGATGGAGTTTCGCAAGGCCCAAGGTGAACTGGTGGAAGTCAGCTTCGTGCAGAAGGCCGCTTATGAAACGGCGCGTTCGCTCAATCAGTCCCTGATGAGCCTGTCGCCACAGTTGGCGCCTCAACTTGCTGCGCTATCGGACCCGTGGGAAGTGGAGCGGGAGCTGACCGCTGCGCTACGTCAACGGCTTAATGAAGCAGCTCAAGTGTCCAGCGACGACTTTGGACTTTTATCGGACGAGTGCTAAGGCGAGAGGAGTTCACAGGGTGAGCCAAATGGTCCGCTTTCGGCCAAAAGCGGACGCTCACTAGCGACCGCTACAGGTAACAAGCAGTCGGCGTTTCAATGTGGGTCAGGCCACTCGCTTCGAGTACCCCTCTATCCAGTCCGCAAGCGATCGCACATCTGTTTCGAGTTGGGCGAGTTCGGGGGGGACCGCTGGAAGATCGTCTGCCTGAGAATGCTCATACACAGAGTATCGTGTCATCAAGTCGTCTATCAGATCACAATCCTCCTGAGTGATGTTACTTAGCCGACCGTGATAACGAGCAGGCTCAGCTCTACACCGAGATTCAAGCCCAGCTTCAGTTGCAGCTTCAGGCACGAGAAGAGGCCCGGCAACGAGCGGCCTTGTAGTCGCGATAATGCCCAAGGCCCCCAGTTCTACCCTCAGTGTGGGGCCAAAGAAACAGAGGCAAGCACGCTATGAAGCATTAGCATGCTCGCCAATGAAAGCGTCGCTTGATGTGGTTAGATCTTTGAGATCCGGTTGGTGAACGGGCGGGCAAAATCTAAAAGACTAGCTTTATGCGCAATTATGCAAAAAAACATAATTTGTCTGGAGAGATGGCCGGGCTGCGAGTAATGGGGTGTGCAGGACGCTTGGGTCGGCGGTTAGAAACGGCTGCCGACCCGAAACATCAACGCATTCGATCTTGAGTCATCGCCGAGTCCATATGAGCCCTGGTACGTCAGTCCAGTACTCACGCCCGATGACAGAAGGAAGTCTAATCCCAGCGCCACCGTCATGATGTTCTCGCTCTGCCCTACCGTTGAGATGGCATAGGTAGAATCGCTGACATCGGCATAGCCAACACGTGCAGTACTATCGCCGCTAAACGTATGGCTGTATTCGACTCGACCTCTCAGAGTAACGGCTGACTGCGTCAACGGTATGCCATATTGCCCGCGCACCCCACCAACGCCAGAAAACACTGTCATACGCTGCTCCGCGTAAGCCAGGTCATAGATGCCGCTACCGCTCTCGCGAAATCCGTCCAGCTTGGTCGAAGAAATATCCATGCGGCCATAAGGCGCGACCTTCCAATTCTCGTCCCGGAACTCATAGCCAGAACTCAGGGAGCCGAATATTTGATCTCCATCGCGGCTGCCCTTGGCGCGGCCTCCGTTATCGGTAACGTAGCGCCGACTATCGAATGACAAGCTGCTGTAGCCGAGTAAGCCGTCGACGAATATCCGTCCAGGATGCAAGCTGCCATACAACGCGGTGCTGAATGAGCGCCCCTTACTGCGACTATCCCGGGAACCAATATCGCTCGAATCACTTCCATAACCGAAGCCGATGCCGGCGGTGAAGGTATCGAAGAAACGATAGTCAGCACCCGCACTAACCCCCACCATCGTGCTGTCGAACTTGACGTCATCTCGATGAGTATCACTAACATTCACGTAACCGCCGCTCCACAACGCGAGGTTATCGTCTCCCAACCAACCATCCTGCTCACCTGCTGCAGCGTGCCGCTCAATTGCCGGAGCATCGTTACCGCTCAGCGACGACAGTGCCTGATACATCTCGGCAGCACTGGTATTTCCGGTGCGAGATGGGCGGGACTGCGGTAGACCCAACTGTAAATTGAAGCCTCTATTCCGCCGGCTTTCGTCGTCGTGCAACTGTTCAAGCCGATCATTGAAGTTGTCGATCTGCGCGCGAGCAAAGCGCGTGGAGCTCTGTGCTTGAGCGCCGACCATACCGATAACCTCTGGATCCTTGCTTGGATCGGATCGCCCGGTAATCTGCACGCTCAGCGCAATAGGTTGAGAAGTCCCCCAACGGTTGCTCAACGTGTAATGGATCACTGTCGCTCCCGAGGCCTGAGCGGCCGCAAGAAAAGTGAGGTTCATACCGTTCAGACTGACCTGTCCCATTGCTCTGGGTGGGATATCAAGCAATGAGGCTTGAGTAAATGGACCGCCGCTGATGTTATCGGTGAGATCAACCGTTAGTGACTGACCTGCCAACAAAGACGTACTACGATCCGCGCCACTTGGCACCGAGCCATTCACCGTCAGGCTATAGGGAACCTTCGCAGATGTGCCCGTATTATCGCTCACTGTTACCAAAACATTGGCCGTACCAGAGGTGGTCGGCATGCCACTGATGACGCCTGAGGATGCATCGATAATAAGCCCTGCTGGCAGGCCTGCCGCTACAAAATGATAGGGGGTGGCTCCGCCTGAAACACTAATGAGCTGCGAATAAGCGACACCAACTGTTGCACTGGGTAACTCCGACCCCGCCGGCGAAACTGTAAGCACTGACGGAGCGACAGTAATGCTGACCGTCGCTGCTGGTGATGTCCCCGAGGCATTACTGGCTGTGTATCGGAAGCTATCTGTGCCGGCGAAACCTACTACCGGTGTGTAGAAAATCGAAGTTCCACTGACTGCCGTCGAACCGTGTGATGGCGGTGTTACTACCGCCACAGCAGTTGCCGTCCCACCACTGATCGACAATGCGACCGCGCCGCTGCTGTTGGCAACAACGGTGGTTGAGACTGGATTCGCAACGGGTAGTGCTCCAGCCGCAACATTCAACGTGTAGTTCGCACTTCCGGTTGCGCCATGGCTATCTGTCACCGTAACAGACAAATTGAAAGTGCCTGTACCAGTAGGCGAGCCACTGAGCAGTCCACTGATTGAGTCCAGGTTCATACCTACGGGAAGGCCCGAACCGACGTAACTGTAGGGAGCCGAACCGCCGGATGCGCTGAAAGATTGGCTGTAAGTGCCGCCGACCTGCGCCGACGTCAACGTGCCTGAAGTCGGTGTCAGAACAAGTGTCGGCGATGTGACGGTCAAAGTGACCACTGCCGGCGCAGATGTGCCAGAACCATTGCTTGCTGTATAGGTAAAACTGTCGACGCCTGAATAACCTGCATTCGGCGTATAGGTGATTGAAGTACCGCTAGCCACGGCAATGCCATGCATCGGTGCAGACGCTACCGTTACAAATGTCGCTGTGCCTCCCGACAACGCGACGGAAACAGCATTACTGGTATTGGCCGAAACGGTGGCGGAGACTGGATTGGCGACAGGTAACGCAGCAGCAGCAACATTCAACGTGTAGTTGGCACTACCGGTGGCACCGAAATGATCGGTAGCGGTAACAGACAAATTATAGGTACCGCTGCTGCTCGGGATGCCGCTGAGGTGCCCATTGGAGGGATCAAAAATAAGACCTGGCGGAACTCCCGTAGCCACATAACTGTAGGGTGCTGTACCGCTCGAAGCACTGAAGAACTGATTGTACGCAACACCCATCTGACCAGAGTTTAGTGTTCCGGCCGCCGGCGACAGCGCTAACAGTGGCGCCGTCACTGTAACTGTCACCGTGGCAGACTGTGAGTTACCAGCTCCATTGCTAAGGGTGTACTGGAAGCTATCTACCCCTGAATAGCCGGCTGTAGGTGTGTAATAAATCGATGTACCTGTCGCTACTGCGTTGCCATGAGACGCATTTACGGACACCGCAGCCGACGTATAAGCGCCTCCTGAGTTGGACAGCGTGACAATGTTATTCGAACTGTTGGCCGAGACAGTCGCCGTCACTGCATTCGAAATTGGGACTGCGACTGCTCGCAAGACGCTTACTGAATAGAGATTCGTGGTGGTGCCGTCTTGGGCTGTGACGGAAATGCTGATCGGATTTGTGCCTTCACTTAGACCGATCGTGGGAGATGCCGCACCAGATACAACCGTATTGCTGCCTACATTAATCGTAGCATTGCCACTGCTGGCAATCGGCGTGAAGCCAATCGAAGAAACGCTGTTAGCAACAGAAATACTGTAACTGGTGGTACCTGGAGAAAATGATGGAGACAACGTGCCAGTCGACGGAATGAGATTGGAAAGCGTGGCGTCACTGGATACTGCCGACCCACAGGAAATCGACACTGCACTCAAGTATGTCCCAGCTTTGATGCTGACGAACGCGCCACCGGTCAACTGTGAGGATGTCGCACCACCAGTGTGACTACCTCCGCTACCGGTGTTGCTTCGGTAATCATAGTAGGCGGTAAACGTCGTCGGATTACGAAGAATGACCGAATCTGCAGAACTGGGATTGGAATTTCCGACGTTTGAACCGTTATCCGAAAACGAGACAGTCAAGGTATCACCAGGATCGAAAGATCCTGCAGCAAATGATCGCGAGAAAGACGTCGTACCGCTTTGGGCGTTCAAGGTTGTACACCCTGCGGAGAGGGCATATACCGATGGAGAGAAACCAAAAAGGGACGCCGTCGCTAGCAAAGTTAGCGCAAGATTTCTGGCAACCGCAGTGAAAATTAGCTTCCGTGTCAGGGACATTCCGACAAACCTGTTTCAAGCGCAATTGCCAGCCAAGTGAAGGGGGCTGTTCAGACTGCAATTTATTCTGGGATCAGCGTGTATCGGCAATGTGGCTCGAATCTGCAGAAATTTAGTAAAGCGGGTTTCGCATTCACGTCGAGGCATTGCACCAAGGGTCTTGAACCTGATAATGGCAATATGGCACTGTCAGTCGCAAATCTCAATCCGTAGAGAAGCGCTCATGGTCGACGACGTACTTGAAGATGGCGAAGGTTCGGAAAACCCAGAGGGAGGAAGGCCCCTCTCCAACGAACCGCCGCAACGGAAGAGCAACGGATTCAAAGAACCGGATGATCTGGATGCTATCTCCGCTGACGACATCGATAAACGACTCGACCGTATCTTGCTGCGCAAGCATGCTTTGGATGTGCGCAAGATGGAGAAAGAAAGCGAGGCCGAAGCGGAGAAGTTCCGGAAAGAAGCGAAAGACAGGCGTGCGCAGTTGTTGAAGGCCGTCGAGGCATCAACGCCGGATTTGAGCGCGAAGCTGTTCGAGAAGATGGAAAGCCTTGAGCACGAAGGACACGAGTTCTCTCCTCAAGAAAAGGTCGCATTGCTTCAGGCGCAATTGGCTCCTCTAAAGGATGCGCAGGATTTTTTTGACCTGACAGTGGCTCAACGTGATGACTTACTCGATCGTGTTGGTTTTTACCGCGGTATCGTCCTCGATCCGTCGACGTCTATAGATGCCAGCTTTCGAGAAGTGCTCCGTCGCCCGGACTTCAGTGCGACACAGGTCGATAACAATGAACTGTCTCCAGCCACAGTGCTGTACAGGAAACCGCTGTTTTCCGGTTATTTTGAGAACCAATTCACCTTTTCTGAAGCGGTGCATCAAACGCAAAAAAGCGGAATATCCAACCTCTCCTTTTCGCTAGCAGTCGCCGGCGGAGCTATGACGACCGTCGGCGTCGGGATGGCAGCCAGCTATGCCAGCCAAGAGCAATCGAGTGCTGGAATGATTGGAAAGAGGTCGTACACCACGGCCAACTTCTTCCTACCCCGCATCGAATTGTCGTTCGACGAACATAAACCATGCGCCAGTCAGAGCTTTTTCGAAAAATGCCAGGCTGCCATGGACAAAGAAGACGACACCGAACAGTTCAAAGCTCTGAAAAAGGTGCTCGGGTATTACGGGCATTTCGTCTCGACGCGGACCCTAGTAGGAGGACGCCTTTTCGCAACGCAGTCGAAGGTATTTGACGGAAAGGAAGATAAATCCAGCCTGACTGAACGTTTCGCAGCGAAGGTTCAAGCTAGCCTCAGCGCACCGACAGTTGATGTGCAGTTGTCCGCATCTGCGGAAAAAAGCACTCAGGCGGACGAAAAGAACAAGTCCAGCAACGAATCGCAATCATCAACCTTCCATGCCGTCGGCGGTGAAGGCATCGTGGTTCAAGATGCGGCTCGATGGGCCGAATCGCTTTACGATTACAAACGCTGGGCAGCAGTTCAAAGAGAGAACCTGATTCCGAGCATCAACGTGTTACCGGATGAGTTATCCAGCAAGTGCTGGGCAATGTTGAAGCGCTATGCAAAAACTCAAACGAAACGCGCTCTGCTATTTGAGGAAAACGCGTGGTTCCTTTTTTATGGCGAATATGGAGATTCCGTAGGCTGCCTGGCCAAGGATATCTACTTCACGATTGGCAACAAAAATAACGACGCACTATTGAGCTTGGCATCCGACACCGAGCTTGAAGGAACTGCCATCGTCTGGAAAAAAAGTGAAGATGCGCCAGAGCGATCACAGCTGTGGCGTATGACTGCCGAAGGCCACATAGTGAGCCTGGTCACACGTAAGGCTGGCGCGTGGGGCGCCCGCGGGGATATCACTTTCGCCATCACTCCCGAAAAGGCCTCTGGTACCCAAGATGCCGTTTATACGCTAATCGCCCATCAGCTTGGTAAAGCAGATAACCAAATCTGGGAATCAGCAGGCTCCGGTGAAATCACCAATGTCGGGATTGGGAAAAACCACGCACTGCTTGCTGCAGCGGAAAATAAAATTCTACTGAAAGCACGAACAGATAACACCCGTAATGATCGACTATGGCAACTGGACGAGATACCCCTCTATTTTGTCGACAACCTAATCAAAGCCGCTAACGAAGACACTGCTCCACTCTGGTTCAAACTTCGGCTAGCCGACGGCGGTCCGGTTCTTTCGATCAATGGCGGCGAAGGCCTGGAGTCTGTGCTTTCGACTTCACAATGTTCGGTAGTTACACAACCTGACATCAATGGTGCACATCAAATATGGCAACTGGATGCGAAAGGACGGTTGATCTCAGCTGTAAAAGCGCAGGATGCTGGGAGCTTCATGGATCTACTATTGTCAGCCGACCTTAAAACCAAAGCCCTGGTTGTGAGCCCAGAGTCACCCAATTTTGCCCAGCGATGGACATTGCAAAACGACCAGCTAATCGTGTCACGTCATTCAGAGCTGGCGGATTTGGTAATCGCGGCCGGTAATGACTCCAACAACGCGAAAACTGGTAACCCTTTAGCCATGAGGGTCAGTGGTACAGCTTCTAAACAGAAGTGGACGAAAGTCACAGTTGGGAAGAGCCTGGGATACACCAGCTACAAGCAAATAGTAGCCAATTCGCAGCGAAGTAATGAATGGGCGAAGATGATAGATCGGCGAGAGTTAATTATCGCGGGAAATCTGACTTCGCTTGCGCTTAAGCTCATCAAACGTGGTGGTTTTTGGTCAATCAATGAAGGCTATGCCGTTCAGCTGACGATAGGTGTTTCGCGGGAAAATGCTAAGCCCGCCTATGAAACCCATAATGAGCCGGATGATGATCAAGTGTTAGAAATCACTTCCGATTCTGTCACGGGTATCGACACTCAGTTTCTATACTTACCCGAGGAGCCGATACACGCAATCAAGCTCGATGTAAAGCCCAAAAGCAAGCGACTTTGCTTTCAATACAAATTGAAGCCGGATAGTGCTTGGACCTTTGTGGCAGATGATGCATCGGACGAGCCTCAACAGCTGAGTGTTTCCAGTACCTTCCTTTCCAATATAGAGTCACCGGATAATCAGGGCCTTCTGGCCATCGGGCTTCACTTCGATGCTGCATCCGGTGTCTTATCGCCCAAAGCAATCTATAGAAACTAATATTTGGAATGGCGTTCATTATTTATTGAACGCCATTCTGTAATGGAGTCGGTGAAATGCCAGATTCAGTTTATTACCCCGGAGCCAAAAACGCTCTCAACCTTCTGGAGAAAATGCTAATTTCTACGCAGGAACTCCCGGAAACGCCGGCAAACAAAAAGTCACGAGACTGGCTGTTGGACAAACACAATGGTTGGGAAAATTCGATAACTGGCATAGCAATGGGGTATTACGTAGAATCCGCAAAAGGCCTAAAACATCTTAAGAAAAAAAATTTCGCAGGAGGCTTTTCTGAAAAAGTTAATAACAAGGTCGTCAAAAAAAACCGCGGTGACATTACAACAACAACCAATAAATACAACGAGGAGGGAAAAAGCCAAGGAAAGGTTATTCAGCTGAAACATACCATTTGCGATACACCATCAGCAGTAAATAATGCCATCAGAGATGCGTTCACTCAATTATCCGGCCAAAAAGGTGAAATGCCATTAGCAGACGACATTTTAATTGCGGATATTTTCATTGCAAGTCCGAACAACGCATGGCCACTTGACAGGAGCGGGACAACTGATGGGGAAACATGGATTGCCCACAATTATCCGTTTTTAATATCCCAGTTCGTAGAGAAAGTTAAAATAAGAATTACCAATCACTTGCTTCTTGATGATTATAAAAAAAATTACGCCGAAGCCAAAGAGAAAAGAGATATTGAGCTTCAATGCAAAAAAGCAAAGCGCGCATTTAGCGAGCTCTATATTCCTGGCGAAACTTTTCATACTGCTGGTTTGTTTGATTCGGATGTCGGTACTCCCACCGCGCTTTCCGGTTCAATGCCTAATAAGTTATTACGAAAAAACGACAAGGCATCCCAAAAAGCCCGTTCTGATGTACTCGCTGCGGAAAACCTCATAAAAGAACCATCCCCCGTATCCACGAAAAATAAATCTAATAAATCTAATAAATCTGTCGGACAAAAAGATCTTACCGATTACCCAACATTGGTACTGAAATTAAACTTCACGACCGGTCGAAAAATACTATTTGAAAATCAACAAGAACCCACCATAGTGAATAAAATAGTTTTATCTGTACGCTGGACCAGTGGAGAGCTGTCCGTCCAGTTCGTCCGAGAAAAACCAGTAAGCTAGGATACGCAAGATGGCATTTCTGAATAGTCAACTGTACGAACATCAGACGTTGATTATATAGGGAGATAAAAATAAATTTGCATTTTCTAGCCGGTTGGCAGCCCCCCCCCTCGCTATTTTTTTAGATTTTTAGTGTAAGCGTCCGGCGAACTCGCCTTCCAACTCCAGCATTAAGGGGAATGGTGTCTGTAGCGTTTAAGTAATCCCGGGCATGACGTTATTTTTTATCGGCCTGAGGTGGGGCAGCCCATCGTTGAACTGAACCGGTGCTCTCTCAAGCCGTCATGTCGCTCACATTAAGTATGGAAATACTGTAGTGCGGCGACAGGCAACCTGCTTTAGATGTGGAGAAGAGGAAGTTTTCCATAGGACAGAGTTCGCCCTTTCTTAAAATTGCTTTTACGGACATTAAGGCGCTCATCTCAGTCAGTCCCATTAATATCGAGAACGCCTTATCTATTCGAAATCCCAAAGTGGGTTCAGCAATCACCACCACGAACCAAAGAAATCTTTGTCTCAGTTCATTCTTTGTTTTCTCATTTATTTCCTTTTGTACCAGTAGCCGTAACTCGAGCGATGCAGCGAGCAACAATTCTGACTCCAAAAGGCCGGCGAAGAAGCCATTTGCTCTAAGTGATGCGTTGATTGCCATGACCTGTAATTACTGGTTTAAGCCAAATCATTTAAAAGAGACGTCGGTATAATCAGCCACAGTTAGGCATAGCTGGCCATCAGAGCCGAGAAGGCGATGATAGGTAGGTAGTGGAGAAAACGCATTCCTGCCCAGGGATCCTACTGGCGTCCAGGAGGATTGCGTTCCCTGGCTTCGTTAGCATCTTTGAGTGTCCGCTTTTGGCCGAAAGCCGCCGTTCGTGAGCGGCAGCTATCGGCCGAAGCGGCCAGTCAAGGGGGGGCGGACACGGACGTAAATCGACGGGAGAGCAACAACTTCCCTCGAGCATTGATGAAATCAACCGGATCTGTATCTATTGGCTTCCTTGTTACCTTGGTACGATTCCACCCCGCCCTCGTCCGAGATAATCCCATGCAGCTCACCGACATCCCATTTGGGACCACCAATTGGTAGAAAATAGAAGCGACTGCCCACCCTGGCGAAACCGGCACGGCACACTGACGCACTTGCCAATTCGGTAATGCAAGAGACCCCGCCTTGGTGGCCTTGCTCCGGGCCGGGGGAGGTGCTTTCCACAGACAGATTTTATGAACTCGTCGTTTTCGCTTAGCCCATCAAACCAGCTTGCCTAGGCCGCCCATACACCCACTTCTAGGCTAATACCATATGTGGGGTTCGTTGGGATCCTGGGTCACCCTGAGTCGTTCGAGATTCATGACATTGAGCGTGGTATCGCCGTTGACACGCCGCTTGATCTTACCCACGCGTCCTTGGATCGCGATCGGGTATTGAGTCGAACTCTTTGAGACGGCGTAGTGGGCCTCCATTTGCCGGGCATGGTCGAAGTAGAACTGATTCCAGCCAACGGTATTGCCTGCAAACACTGGTTCTAGGTGCTCGTCGATGTCAGCGTCTTCGTCGCACATTGCGCGCAGTCTGAGGACGCTTTGTGCGGTATTGATATAGGAGGACAACCGATTGGATGATGGTGTGTAGGTTCAGATGGCAGTAGAGGATGTCTCACCACCGTCATCTTTCTTGAGTCGTCTAGCATTTGCTTTCAACTCTTCTGTCACCGCGACCGACGCATGCGGAAGCGGTTTTTCTGGACGCTTTCGACCAGGCAGTTAGAGGTGCTGGCGAGCTCAACGATTTGCTTATCAACACCGAAACGACAGTTGGGGCCATGCGTTCCATTCGCTTGCGGGCGGAAGCAGGCCCGAACCTTAGAGGTTTTGTAGTAGCAGCCCCGAGTGAAGGAATTGACATGAATTACTGTTGCGTCGCACCGTTCACACTTCAGAGCATTTGTACCCATGCTCTTGGCATAGGTGCCCGCACTGAGGTGGATATTCCCGCCAGGCTGTTGTAGCAACTGGCTGGTGCCTTCACCAATCCCTAGGATTACAGGCCTATGGTCGGGTGAGCTATGTTGAAATCTTTATGATGGTCGAACTCGACCTGTATTGCCTGAGGCGGCGGCCCTTGAAACGTGACATGTCAGCAATCCTTAACTATTTGATGGCTCCATTCTCACTTCACGACTGGCCGTGTCAGAACCGCACTTTCCCATTTTACAGAATTTAGTGATGCCGATGGTCAGTGGGTGTCTGCGACGAGGACTCCAGATGGAGAAGCTGAGCAGGGGGTGATCCCCAGAATCGTGCAGGTGGCTCGACGACTCAATGGGTCGGATATTTAACAAGCAAAGCACTATCGCAGAGAGGAAAAGTACAGAGTGGGCGGTTTTCCCAAAGCTTTCTTGAACATCGTGATAAAGGCGTTAACAGAGTCATAGCCCAGGATGCCTGCCACATGCTGCACGGATACGCCTTCTGCCAGATGACTCAGTGCGATCATCAGATGCAGTTGCTGGCGCCAGCGTCCGAAGCTCAGCCCAGTCGTACTTTCCACAAGTCTGGCTAGCGTTCGCTCACTCGTTGCAAGCCGATTGGCCCACTCGCGCAACGTGGTTCGGTCACCGGGGTCTGCAAAGAGCGTATCCGCGATTTGTTTGATCTTGGGGTGGTCGGATATCGGCAAATGCAGCTCTTTCAGCGGAGCATCGGAAAGCTGCTCAAGCAGTACTGCAACCAGCCGCGCAGTTTTACCCTCGCAAAGACAGGAGGGTTCCTGCTCTGCGAGGTGAAGGATCATCTCGCGGACAATGGGGGTAATGGCAACCGTACAGCAGGCGTCAGGCATCTCTGCTGCATCGGGTTCAACAAACAAAAAACAAGTGCGGGCGTTTTCGGTCATGCGGCAACTGTGCGGCGTGCCGCCGGGAATCCATACCGCATGTTGGGGAGGCACAAGCCAAAGTGCGTTCTGCACCTCACAGCTCACCGCTCCGTGCAAAGACAGGACTAGCTGGCCTTTTCGATGATCATGGGCGCGGGCAACCGAATCATTGGGGGCAGGCGCAACCTTGAGCGCAATCGCAGCCTGAGCGAAGAGATTTGAATCGAAATCTTCCGGCGAGGTAACGACATTTTTTGAGCTTGGCATAATTTAGGTATCAGGTGTTTTGATATCTATATTAGATAATTCTGAAGCTCTCTACAGTGGTCTTCTTTTCAGAGGACAGCTACAGAATATGTCAGATACAAAAAACAAGTGGCATGCCATCGCGCTCGTCGCGGGCATTCTGCTCATTGCCGTAAACCTACGCGCTCCCTTTACGGGCATCGCCCCTGTTTTACCGCTCATTCAGAATGACTTTGGCTTAAGCGCCTCAGCTCTAGGCCTGCTTACTTCACTACCACTTCTGGCTTTTGCCGCCTTTTCCCCGCTTAGCGCTTCGGTTGCCCGCAGGTTCGGCATTGAACGCACGCTTTTCGGTGCACTGTTGGTCATTTCAGCAGGCATCCTGCTGCGCTCGGCAGGCAGCGCATGGGCGTTGTATGCCGGTACGGTATTGATAGGCACCGGGATCGCACTGGGCAACGTGCTATTGCCTGGCCTGATCAAACGCGACTTCTCGACGAAGATGGCGTCTGTGACGGGCGCTTACTCCATCACGATGGGGGCAGCAGGTGCTGCCGGTTCCGCCGTTATCATTCCGCTGACCCAATCATGGGGATGGCCGATTGCCCTGAGTTTGTTGATAGCAGCCCCGCTGTTGGCGCTGATTGTGTGGCTACCCCAGTTGAAAAAACACGAACATATTGTTCTGTCCGGCCCCAAACAAGCGGCAACCGTGAACGTCTGGAGTTCACCGCTGGCGTGGCAGGTCACACTGTTTATGGGCCTGAACGCGATGCCTTTTTACGTCGCCGTAGGCTGGCTGCCGACCATGCTGATGGATCATGGTATATCCCCGGAGCAAGCTGGCATGGTACACGGCACGCTGCAATTGACCACCGCCATTCCCGGCTTGATTCTGGCGGCCACGCTTCGCCGTCTCAAAGACCAGAAACTGGCAGCCGCTACCGTTAGCCTGTTAACCGCCTCATCTTTGATCGGGCTCATTTACGCACCAAGCTACGCCATGTTGTGGGCAGCTTTCCTGGGCTTCGGCTCTGGCGCTAGCATGATGCTTGGCCTGACGTTCATTGGCTTGCGTACAAAAAATGCCGGCGACACGGCGGCACTATCAGGAATGGCGCAGTGTGTGGGTTATCTGATGGCGGCCACAGGCCCATTGCTACTGGGCCAACTGCACGACTGGACTGATGGCTGGACAGCACCGCTGTTGATCACAGCGGCAATCGCCGTTGCCGGCGCATCCACCGGCATGCTGGCCGGGCGCAATGTTCAACTCGAACCCACTCATTACAGAAGCACGCCCATGCAACACAGCTAGGCCAGCAAACATGGCAAATACGTGTCGATCGCCACCGAGCGGCCCTATCACGATCCTCATCGTCGGTGATTAAGCCTCGCGAGCAACGTACTGATCATCAACGGTGCCAAGCCATTTCTCATCTCCAAGGGAGAACTAAACAATACGTTCGCCACACTGGCCGCCGAGCACTTCGCTGCGCTTGGCTACTCGTCGCTATTGGCGCACCAGCTGAATATTCGAGCCTGTTTGTTCAGCCCTGCAGCCACTGAACTCAGGCTGAATCCCCGTCACGAACGAGCTCGGAGATCCAGTCAGCGAATGCGCTCACGGCTGGCGAAAGAAAGCGCTGATGCGGGTATAACAGGTGCACAGGAATCGAAGCCGGTTGCCAGTCAGCAAGTACTTCCACCAACCGCCCTTCTCGCAGGTGCTCGGAAACCACGTTCTCGGCGAGTTGCGCCAGCCCAAAGCCTTCAAGGCACAATTTTATGTAGAGCCCAGTCTCGTTGACGGCTGTTGTTCCGTTCACCTGAACCGAGAGCTTTTCAGAGCCACTGGCGAAGCGCATTTCGCCCGCGTGCCTTGCGTGGCCCGAAAAGTAATGGATGGCCCGGTGGTGTGACAAATCCAGTGGTGTTTGCGGAGTACCGTTTTCTTCGAGATAGGCAACAGATGCACAGGTCACCCAGCGAAATCGGCCAAGGGGGCGCGCAACAAGCGTTGAATCGTCGAGCTCGCCTGTGCGAATGACGCAATCTACACCCTCTTGAACAAGGTCAACCTGCCGATCGCTGACGCCGATCATTAGGTAGATATCTGGGTAGCGCATGTAAAAAGCTTGCAGATTTGGCATGACGATGAAGTGTGCAATGCCGCCCGGCATATCAACCCGCAAACGTCCCTGTGGCCGTTTTACGGAATCCGTCAGACTAGTCTCTGTGTGTTCTATCAGCTCCAATATTTCCCGGCATTGCGCCAGATACTGTGCGCCCTCAGGCGTCAGACTAACCCGCCGCGTGGTTCTGTTGAGCAAGCGCACCTGCAGGTACTTCTCAAGATTCTTGACGGTGCTGGTAACCGTCGAGGCCGGCAAAGAGAGCGTCTGCGCCGCCTGGATAAAGCTTCCTGCCTCAGCCACACGGACGAATACCTGCATCGCTTGAATACGATCCATGACTGTTAGCAGCCTCAAAGCAGTGACCGGGGAAAGCATTATTATTCGTCATTCTTGAATAATAAAAACAGTTTAATCATCTTTTTCCCGCAGTATCGCCTTGCGTACATTTCTTCCAACGAAATTGGAAGAGGTGTACTGAAATGGCTGAATACAACCGCAGCATTGTGCAGGCCCCAGTCGCTCCGGCCGCACGCACACTTATCCGCGGCGCCACTGTACTGAGCATGGATGGCGACATCGGCAATCTGGCGCGTGGCGATATTCTTATCGAAGGCACCACCATCACGGCAATCGGTGAAAATCTCGAAGCCGGCGACTCTGTCGTGATTGAGGCATCCGGCATGATCGCTATGCCGGGCATGGTCGATACCCACCGTCACTCCTGGGAGGGGCAACTACGGCGAATAAATCCGAACGCCGCAACCCTGGAGGACTACTGCAACGCAACCCACTTCTCGTTCGCCAAATACTATCGCCCGGCGGACATGTATATCGGCAACCTCCTGAGCGCATTGGGCTGCATCGATGCCGGTATAACGACCTTGGTGGACAACTCGCATAACAGCCGCACGGGTGAGCACTCCGATGCCGCTGTCGAAGCGCTGCTCGATGCAGGCATACGCGCCGTACACGCCTCGGGGGCGCCGGTTGCGGGTGAGTGGGACAAAGCCCACTGGCCGGGCAATCTGGAGCGTCTGCAGGAAAAATACATCAAGAAAGGCGACAACCCGCTGCTCTCTCTGGCGGTGATGGCGCAGTTGGAGCCTGAGCTGTGGGCTGAGGCCCGACGCCTAGGGCTGCCTATCATCACCGAGTTCTTTGGCGGTGACATGGCGGCTGAGTTGGAAGGATTGCATCGCGAGGGGCTGCTGCGTTCCGACAACATCTTCAACCACTGCACCGCGCTGCCGGACGCCGGCTGGAAAATCCTTCGCGAGGCTGGCGTTCGGGTCAACGTATGCCCGCGTTCAGATGCCCACTACGGCATTGAAGATGGAATGTTCGCCATGCAGTCGGCCCAACGTCACGGTATCAGTCCAGGCCTGAGTGTCGATAACGAAACCTCCTACAGCGGTGACATGTTCATGGAGATGCGGGTGGCGTTCTACCTGCAGCGCGTCATGGGCATGCACCACCAGCGCTGCTGCGGTGAAGACCATCATCCGGTGGTGACCCTGCCCGCCCATGGTTTGCTCAAATCCGCCACCGTCGACGGCGCGGTCTGTGCCGGTTTACAGGACAAAATCGGCAGCCTGAGTCCCGGCAAGCAGGCTGACCTGATCCTGATAAACGCGCGGGACATCAACCTTTATCCGTCAGGCAATGCCTTCGGTACCGTGGTACATGCGGCAGAGCGCAGCAATGTCGACACCGTCATGATTGGCGGGCGTATCGTCAAGCGCGGTGGCAAGGTTTTAGGTGTGGATAGCGAAAGGCTGCGTGCGGCGATCAACGAGTCCCGTGAGCATCTGTTTGCTGCTGCAGGCTATCAGCCGGATATCTTTGCCGAGAAATTCCTGCCGCTTGAGTCAGCCAAGTAAGGAGGTGTGAGATGAATGCAGCCTACTACCTGCTGGCCATCTGCGCGGGGCTTGGCATCACCCTGCAGACCACACTGAATGGCCAACTCGCTAAAGGTGTGGGTGGAGACTCCGTAGCGGCGGCGCTGTTCTCTTTTACTGCTGGCGCGGTATGCCTGGGCATTTTTTCATTGATGCGCGGGGGGATAGCAGCCTCACTGGCGGCCATACCTGCACAGCCTTGGTGGAGCCTGTTGGGTGGTTTGCTGGGTGCCAGCGCGTTGCTCAGTTATGTAGTGCTGGCACCGAAAATCGGTCTGTCAGCACTGCTTGGCCTCGCTATCGCTGGGCAGATCATTTCGTCACTGGCGATCGATCACTTCGGATTGATGGGGGCATTGGAGAGGCCGGTGCCTTCCATCAAGTTGGTCGGGACGGTGGTGATGCTCGCAGGTTTGGCTATCGCGTTGTTCGGTGACCGTTGGTCAGCGCTTTTCTCCAACTGACTACCTTGTTTACCCCATTCTGTTTCGTAGGAAGCAACCATGTTTAAAACTCTAACCGACACCACCAGCATGCTTGGCGAGTGCCCTGTCTGGTGTGAAAGAACCGAACGCCTGTTCTGGACGGACATTCCAAGCTGCGAGTTACGTGCTATAGATCTCGTAAGCGGTGAAGTGCAGTGCTGGCCGCTGCCCGAGTCGCTAGGCTCATTTGCCCTCACGGCAGACGAAGACGTATTGCTAATGGGACTGGCATCCTGCCTGGGCTACTATCAGCTGAGCACAGGCCGTTTCAGCAGAATTGCAGTCACGCCTGGTGTACCCGGAACCCGAATCAATGATGGCCGCTGCGACCGTATGGGCAACTTTGTGTTCAGCACGATGGACGCCAGTGAGCAGGTGCAAACCATCGGCAGATTTCACCGCCTCAATGCGTCGACGCTCGAAACAGAAACGTTGGACATTCCCGCAGTGGCGATCCCGAATAGCATCTGTTTCAGCCCGGACGGCTTCACTCTGTATTACGCGGACTCCCTGCAGGGACGTATTTTCTGCTGCGATTACCCCTCACTGGAAAACCAGCGTGTGTTCACGACGGTTGACGGTCAAGGCGCTCCAGATGGCTCTTGCATTGATGCGCAGGGGTTTCTCTGGAATGCCGAATGGGGCGGCAGCAGGGTGGTGCGTTATGCGCCGGATGGAAAAGTCGATCGCGTAATCGACTCCCCGTGTATTCAGACCACTTGCCCAGTGTTAGCGGGCGCCGCTTATACCACGCTGTACAGCACCAGCGCGCTGATAGGCCTGGACAAGCCGACATGTTCCGATGGTGCGCTGATAAAAGCCGAAGCCGTTGTCGCTGCGGGACTTTCTGAAGAGCGATTTTCAGGGCTACTGAGCTGAGTACTGGGTTCTAGCCTCGGGCGTCGCTCTAAATGCCAATTTCTAGCCGCATCGGAATGAACCCACCAAGCTTCTACCGGGCGCATCCCCACTTCGTGCAAGATGGCTATCATACAGATGCGGGCTCTGTGGCCTTAGACGACCGGATGCTTTTTTAGCGTGAGAAGCCTCAACTGTCTGTCTATAATCCGCGCATGCTGAATCCAACCGAAATCCGCCCAATCCTCAAGCAGTGGGTCGCGAAAGCGATGTCCCATGAAGAGAGTGACGTTTTCATCGAGGAGCTGTGCTTCATTGATAAGGCCAGACGCGCCGATCTCGTTCACGCCAATGGAAAGCTAACCGCGTTCGAAATCAAATCGCATGCTGATACCTTGGCTCGCTGGGAAGGCCAGCAGCAGGCCTATATGGCATGCTTTGACGAAGTCTGGCTATGCTGCCATTCGAAGCACTTGGTGAAGGCTCTTGAGTCCTGTCTACCGCATGTTGGAGTGCTCGTAGTCGATGACTATTCGGGCATGGCGATGATTCGAAGGGCGAAGCCCAACAAGCTCCAGGATAAATTTCACCTTACGGGATTCTTGTGGCGTAGCGAGTTGGACGCACTCGCGGCCCAGTATGGGGTGCCAACGAAAAGTCGCAACCTCATAAAAGAGGTGCGTCGCCAGCTATGCGACGCCCTCCCCATGAACGTGATCAGATCGCATGTACTAGCAAGCTTGAAACAACGCTATCGCTCGCTAGAGTAAGTCGTCGGCATCAAAGTCATCGAAACTGTTATCCGTATCTACGATGGACTCGATCATGGCGCAGATATGCTGATTGATCCTGTACCCATTCCATGTGCCATTGTTCCCGTAACCTGTAGATGTGGCGACAATTCTGCTGTACTCACGAGTAGCCCAGCAAAAGTCATCACCGTGGTAACCCGGCAGGCCTCTGATTTCTTGGGCGATTTCAACGTACCGTACAAACTCCTTGTCCGAACCTTTGCGTCGTTGCCACCATTCTGTTGGCGTGTAATAGCAGGCAAAAGGAAGCACAGGCATGCCTCGTATGTATTCCATCGAGGCGGTCGGATTGGTGGCGGCGTAATCCCCGTAGACGATATCCAACTCTATGCCACTGGTATCGACCCTTGCTTGCCACGCAACGTCGTAACAGGCGGAGGAACGTGAAGTGTTTGAAGCCGGCTTATCGATAGGGAAGGAAGTGCTCATGAGGATCAGATTTCGTATCTGATAGCTGTTCAGTTGTCTCAGGGATACGTTGAAATCTGACCCTGAGGCGGTGTTGGCCGGAGCGGTGGCACCGAAGTCTAAAATCACCGTCGCGGTGTCCGGGCGTTCAAGAGCATCCAGGATTGATAGCAATCTGCTCCACGAAGTCGAGGTGGGGTTTTCCGGGCAGGTAACCCTTATGGCTATATGGGGGAAATCGCCCTGGAGAGCAAGTGCACTTTGGATGACTGCTCGTTGGGGATCGTCATCAACCCAGGAGACCACCGGTATAACATTCTGGTTGATGGCTGCCACATCGGAAAAGAAGCGACGTTTGTTCTCAAACGCGCCATGAGGATTGTGCAGGTCATTGGTAGTAATGAATTCTTCACCAACGTCCTTAGCTATTCTTGAAACGTCCAGGAAAAAAGGATGCTCAGTCCAACTCGCTAGGAATGTTTGAAGGTGTCTGTCGTCGTCACCTCGCATGTCCAACAGCGGAGCCACTACTTCCCGCCTGTGGTCTTCCAGATTTATCAGCGCCTTAACGTCATTCTGACCAACTCGTAAACAAGCCACGTACTGCATCTTGCACTCCTTGCATGCTGTGAAAACAGGTTTTGCCGTAATCTGAAGTCATAGCGAGTCAAAGGCCTTGGTGAGCAGCGAGCGTCGACATGCGGAACGTATCGGTTTTGCTCAGTTTCACTGGCCGACGTCATGCTCCCAGTGAGACGGCAGGTGGAGATTGGCAGGATAGCACTTGGCCACTCAATAAAAGCCTTAATGCGTATTTTGGGATGTGGGGCGCGTCTATGTCCGATCAGTCGGTAGGTTACTCATGCCTTTGCACCAGAGAGAGGCTTTTGTATGCCGGCCTGGCTGCATCGAACAGCCTGTACCGTCACATGAGCGACATGTTGCGGGTCGCCATGGATCATGGGAAATCCGCTCTCTGGGCCAGAGATGGTGTCTACTTAAATTAGGTGGAAACCATGGCCTTTAGCAGTCGTTCGAGGAAGATATGTTTGCCGGACGGTTACAAAACTTGAGGTCGACCTCGTCTAACAGCGTGATCGAGCTGGGTGCAAAATGACACGAAAGCGCGCACTCGGATGTCTTAGTTCGAATGTTTTATATGGAAATATAAGTCAATCAGCGCGTTATGGGACTACGACGATACCGCTAGCTGGCAGAGCGTCGTCCAAGCGCCAGGAGTGAGCGCATGCGACCAGGTTGATCGCGTCAATGCTCTAGGGGCTAGGGAGTGGAAATCTTATTCAAACAAAGCAGGATCGACTTTGTGTCGGCGAGCTTGTTCAAGGTGGCGCCGCATCTGGTCAGCAGCAGCCAAGCGGTCGCCACGTTCCAGGCAATCGAGAATCGCTAAGTGCTCTTCCGCTTGGCCTTTACGGGGTGTGCGTGCGCTGGCCTGGCGGTATTCCACCAGGCGTCGTAACTGGTCGAGACGGCGGACAGTCTGCTGCAGGAAACGGTTACCCGAGCACGCTGCCAATGTCTCGTGGAACTGGGAATTGGCCTCAAAAAGCTCCTGAGGCGTCATGGTCAGGTAGCCGCCGTTCGCGATGAATTCCTGCTGCTTACGACATGCCGCCAACGTCTCGCGATCAATCTGAAAAGTCGGTGACAAAAGGCCAGAAGGTTCGACGGTCGCTCGGAAGGAGTAGCTTTCTTCGTAAGCCTCAACAGAGTCGATCATGGGAAGCAGACGCCACCCTTGGCCTGCACGCTGTTCAACCCACCCTTCTTGCTGCATCCGAGACAGCACGGCCCTCAGAGCTGCTCTGGACACATCGAACTGCCGCATGAATTCGATCTCGGTAAACAGTTCAGGAAGCTGCCGACTGAGGCGAAGTTCTGCAAGCGTCAGGTACAGAGGATCGTCGCTCTTCTCCATGACTTCAGAGACAAGGTCGCTCAAGTCGTCACTGGATCGCGCGAGGAAAAATCCCCTGTTGCGGTCGTAGGTCAGCATACCCTTTTCAACCAAATGGCCCAGGGCAAACTTCACAGGCGTGCGCGACACATTCAGTGTGTTCGCTAGCTGTGATTCAACCAGATGATGGCCAACAGGGAAGCGTTCACGTCGGACGTGGGAAACGATGTCACGCGCGATGCGTGCTTGCAGCGGGCTTAGAGGCATTAGGTCGGAAACCACAGAGATCTGAACCGAAGAAAGCCCATTCTAGCGCGTCATTTTACGCTGTGGCAGAGACCGTTTGGCCTCCGCCTCAATTATGACGTCCAGCGGGGCTTACCGAACCTGATAGAAGGGAAATGCCCCAAACAGAAGGCCGCCCACCAACAGGCCGAGGCTGGCCAAAATAGCCCATTTGAGCGCGAAGCGTTGATGATCTCCGAGATCTACTTTGGCCAAGGCAACGAGCAGATAGAGTGATGGCACCAGCGGGCTGAGTAGGTGGACGGGTTGACCCACAACCGAAGCCCGCGCGATTTCCAGTGGAGTTATCCCGTATTGGGCTGCAGTCTGTGCGATCACCGGAAGGATGCCAAAGTAGAACGCGTCGTTAGACATGAAGAATGTAAACGGCAGGCTAACGAGGGCGGTGAAGACAGCCAGGAACGGGCCGAAGCTTGGTGGGATTACATGCAGCAAGCTTTTCGCCATTGAGTCCACCATGCCGGTTCCGGAAAGGATCCCCGTGAAAATGCCCGCAGCAAAAATGACTGCTGTAACGGCCAACACATTCGTCGCATGAGCGGCAATACGTGCTTTTTGCTGCTCAATGTTCGGGTAGTTGAGCATGATGGCAATGGCGAAGCCGACCATGAACAGGATCTGGATAGGCATTGCGCCAATGATCAGGCAAGTGATGAGGCCTAGTGTCAAGATCAAATTCGGCCAAAACATTTTCGGACGACGATTTTCATCACATTGCTCTGCTGATCCATTGCCCAGCGACACAGGGCCGTGATGAAGACCGTCCATATCAAGAATGCCAATGCGCGCACGCTCTTTGCGCCCAATGACTACGGCAGTAAAGATGAGGCAGGCGCAACCTAGCAGCATGCCAGGAATCATGGGCAGGAAAATCTCCATTGCATCCACATGCAGCGCTGCTGCTGCGCGAGCAGTTGGCCCACCCCACGGCGAGATATTCATGATCCCGCTGGCAATGTTCACCAGGCATGTCATGCCCAGCACGCTCATCCCCAGTCGCTGATACAGCGGCAGGAATGCAGCGCAGGCAATCATGTAGGTAGTCGAGCTGTCACCATCCAGCGACACCAGCATCGTCAGCACCGCAGTGCCTACCGAGACCTTGAGAGGGTCGCCTTTCACCACTTTCAAGATGAAGCGGACGAGCCCGTCGAACAGCCCAGCGTCGATCATTATGCCGAAGTAGAGAATCGAGAAGGTCAGCATCACGCCGGTTGGAGCAAGTGTTTTGACGCCGTCGAGCATCATGGCACCGAGGCCTACGTAATGGCCTCCGATCAGCGCGAAAACGATAGGTATCAAGATCAACGCGATGAGCGCAGAAAGGCGCTTCGTCATGATCAAGTACATGAAACAGATAACCATTGAAAAGCCAAGGACTGTTAGCACGGTCGAACTCCCATTTTTCAGATCTATGTGGCTCTGGTCGGCCATATGGCCTGGATAGCGCAATAGGTCTCAGGTCGAGACCGGCTCGATCCAAATGGGAGTGGTGGGGGAGCGGGGGCAAAAGAGCTTGATCATGGCGGGCCTCGATTTTTCTTATCTTTATTTTTTCTACCGTACCTGACTGGGCGCTACGTCGAAGGAGCGAGCATGCGCAGTAGAAATCGTTGGTTGGGTACGTCCGACACTCAAACAAGATGAATCGGATGACCCAACATTGACCTATATCATCACAAAGTGCAATATGCGTCCCACAAGAACGTTACCCGTGTTGTTTGTGAGGAATAGTCAATGCCTAAGTCAAAGGGTCAAATCGTTTCCGCCAACGGAATCGAGTACCGTGTCAGCGACATCCGGGGGGTCGTGACCGACCTGGGTGGTGATTACGCGAAGCTGCCCTACAGCTTGCGAATCCTTGCCGAGAACGTTTTGCGTGGAGAGGCTGACCCTGAAGCCGCGCTCAAAGTCATCTGCGCCCGCTCTAAAGAATTCGACATTCCTTTCCGTCCAGCTCGCGTCGTTCTGCAGGATCTGCTCGGTACGCCGGCGCTGGTCGACCTCGCGGGTCTGCGCGATGCCGTCGCTGCTCAAGGCGGCAACCCGAGGCTGGTTAACCCTGTTACACCGACCCACTTGGTAGTGGATCATTCGCTCAACGTAGAGCGTTGGGGTGACGCCAGTGCACTCGCCGATAACGAAGCCATTGAGCGTGAGCGCAACGCCGAACGTTTCCAGTTTCTGGACTGGTGCAACAAGGCGTTCAGCAATTTGTCGATCATCCCTTCGGGCAAAGGCATCCTTCATCAGATCAACTTGGAACGCTTGACTACCGTAATTGGCACTCAGCGCCGTGATGGTGAGCTGTGGGCGTTCCCGGATACGCTGGTCGGCACCGACAGCCACACCACCATGATCAATGCCATCGGCGTGCTGGGTTGGGGTGTCGGTGGTATCGAGGCTGAGGCAGCTATGCTGGGTAAATCCCTGATGCTTCGTCTGCCTGAAATTGTCGGTGTGCGTCTGGAAGGCACCTTGCCCCAAGGCTACCTGGCAACGGACATCGCATTGGCTCTGACCGAGCTGCTGCGTAAGGCTGGCGTGATCGGCTCCTTCCTGGAGTTCTTCGGCCCAGGTGTTCCACAGTTGTCTCTTGCTGACCGAGGCACCCTGTCGAACATGGCGCCTGAGTTCGGCGCTACCGCTGCCATGTTTGCCATCGACGACCGCACGCTGCATTACCTGCGCATTACCGGTCGTGGCGGTCAGATCTCGGGGCTGACTGAAGCCTATGCTCGTGCTCAAGGCCTGTGGCATGACAGCCTCGGCGCGGTTGAATACAACCGCGTTGTAACCCTGGATCTCGGCACCGTGGAGCGTTCCATCGCCGGCCCGAAACAGCCTCACCAGCGTATCGTGCTGGGTCAGAAGGCACCGGCAACCAATCTACCAACTGGCCTGGACAATGGTTCGGTCGTATTGGCTGCAATCACCAGTTGCACCAACACCTCCAACCCCCGTGGTGTGATCGCCGCTGGTCTGGTAGCACGCAACGCCCGCAAGCGTGGTCTGAAGCGCGCTCCATGGGTAAAAACTTCGTTTGCGCCAGGTTCGATGGTGGTTGCTGGTTACCTGGAGCGTTCGGGTCTGAACAATGATCTGGATGCACTGGGCTTCAACCTGGTCGGTTACGGCTGTACCACTTGTAACGGTATGTCGGGGCCATTGCTGAGCCCTGAGATCGAAGAGGAGATCCGCACCCGCAAGCTGGAAACCGTGGCTGCGACCTCGGGCAACCGTAACTTCGAAGGCCGTGTTCATCCGCTGGCTCGCGAAGTTTTCATCATGTCGCCGCCGCTGATCGTTGCTTACGCCATCGCCGGTACCTATCTGATCGATCCGGAAAAAGACGCGCTGGGCGTGGATGACAACGGTGTGCCTGTTTACCTGCACGAGCTGTGGCCAAGCGACGAGGAACTCACCTCAATCGAGACTGAAAACCTCACCGCCGACCTGTTCGACAAGGCGTACGAAGACGTCCCGCGCGAAGCCGGACTGATTGCCAGCGACCTGCGCGCCGGTGTCAGCGACCAATACGCATGGCAAGCGAACAGCACCTACATTCGCAAACCTCCCTACTGGAGCGATGCGGTGACGGCCACTGACATCAGCAAAGACTTGAGCAACATGCGCGTCCTCGCCATGCTGTCGGACAACATCACCACCGACCACATTTCTCCATCGGGTGCGATCCTGCCGGAAAGCGATGCGGGCCAATACCTGCAATCGCACGGCATCGCGGTGCCTGACTTCAACTCCTATGGCACACGTCGCGGCAACCACGAGGCTGCGCAGCGCGCCACCTTCGCCAGCCCGCGCCTCAAGAACGAGTTGCTCGAAGATGGTCGTGAAGGCCCATGGACGCTGCTGCTGCCTGAGAAAGAGGTCACCACGATCTTTCAGGCTGCCGAGATCTACGCAGATCGCAAGCAGTCCCTGATCGTTGTCGCCGGCAAAGAATATGGCAGTGGTTCGTCTCGTGACTGGGCGGCTAAAGGCCCACGCCTGTTGGGTGTGCGCGTGGTAGTAGCTGAGAGCTTCGAGCGTATCCACCGTACCAACCTGGCGGGTCTCGGCATTCTTCCGCTGCAGTTCGAGCAGGGTGTCTCGCGCCAAAGCCTGGGTCTGAATGGCCGCGAAACGTTCAGCGTGGAAGGCATCACCGATGACTTCCAGCCAGGCGCCAAGGTCACTCTGGTGATCGAGCGCGAAAACGGCGAAACCGAGCGCGTCACTGTGGTGAGTCGTCTGGATACCTTCGAGGACGTTCGTTACTTCCGCAATGGTGGTCTGTTGCCGCAGTTGCTGATCGAAAGCATGAAGAACGCATCCGCTAACTGATGTGCCGCTGATTTGTCGCAGGAGATATCAAATGACTCAAAGACGTATTCCAGCCGTTTACATGCGTGGCGGCTCCAGCAAGGGTGTGTTCTTTCTCGACAAGGATCTGCCGCCTGCAGGCCAAGAGCGAGATGCCATCCTGCTCCGCGTGATCGGTAGCCCGGATGTGTACGGCAAGCAGATCGACGGGGTGGGTGGTGCGACCTCCAGTACCAGCAAGGTGGTGATCATCGGTAAATCTAGTCGCGAAGATTGTGACGTGGATTACCTGTTCGGGGCTCCGGCCATCGAGACGCCAGTGATCGACTGGTCGGGCAACTGCGGCAACCTGAGCTCGGCTGTCGGCCCATACGCCATCTCTGAAGGTCTGGTAGATGCGCCTCGCGATGGCATCGCCGTCGTCCGTATATGGCAGGCCAATATCCAGAAACGCATCATCGCGCATGTGCCTATGCGCAACGGCGAGGTTCTGGAAGAAGGTGATTTCGTGCTCGACGGTGTGGCGTTCCCCGCTGCTGAAGTCGTGCTGGAGTTTCTTAAACCAGGCGGCTCGGGGGGCAGCATCCTGCCGACGGGTAACGCCATCGACGAACTAAATATTCCAGGCATTGGCAATATGCCCGTCACGTTGTTGAACGCTGGTAACCCTACCATCTTCGTTGAAGCTGACCGAGTGGGCCTGAAGGGCACCGAAACTCAGGATCAGGTCAATGGGGATGCTGAGCTGCTGGCACGCTGCGAAACCATCCGTGCCCACTGCACCGTTGCCATGGGACTGGCCGCCACCGCCGAAGAGGCAACTCGTCTGCGTCCGCACACGCCGAAGCTGTGCTTCGTGGCCAAGCCTCAGGCCTATCAGGCGGCAGGCGGCAAGCTCGTTGAGCCTGGTGATATCGATGTGATCGCCCGGATCTTGTCGATGGGCAAACTTCACCATGCGATTACGGGTACGGGTGCAGTCGCTGTCGCCGTCGCGGCAGCTCTCGACGGCACGCTGGTGAATCGTATCGTGGGTGACATCGGGGATCGTCAAGTTCGTATGGGGCATACCGCTGGCAGTGTGGCAGTAGGCGCAAAAACTGTGCTGGAGGACGGTGCCTGGAGTGTGGACAAGGCTGTGATGAGCCGCAGTGCTCGCCGGCTGATGGAGGGCTGGGTACGGATTCCTGAAGTCCTCTGATCCAGCCCGTGCTCATGTCGGCTTCCGTCCGGCATGAGCACAACCCTGATCAATAATAAAAACAACAGAGAACCACACCATGAGTTCATCCGAATTCCCGCGTCACTCGATGCTCCGCCGCCAATTCATTCAGCTTTCTGCGCTCGCGGCAGGCGGTGTATTGGCTGGTGGCTTCACCCTCCCGGCACACGCTGCTGCTACCAGTGATAAAAGCAAGATGACCAATAACAAACGGTCGCATACCCCTCGGTTTGCTTATGTTGGATCACGCACAACCAAAGAGCGCAATGCCCGTGGCGTAGGCATTACTGTATACCGTTATGCGCCTGAAACGGGTGCGTGCACGTTGGTTCAGGCGCTCAATGATCTTGTGAATCCATCGTTTCTGACCTTCGACCACTCGCAGACTCATCTTTACTGCGTACATGGTGATCTCAGCGAGGTGAGCTCGTTCGCTATTGATGCGAAGAGCGGTGAGCTGACCAAGCTCAATACAGTTGGCACCCAAGGCAAGAACCCCGTTCATCTCAGCGTCGATCCTTCCGGTAAGTTCCTGGCTGTTGCGAACTATGCCACTGGCGGTTTTGCGATCTTCCCGATTCAGGATGATGGTAGCCTCGGCGCGCTGGCTCATCTGGAGTCGCTGCCTGGCGAGCCTGGGCCGCATAAAGTGGAGCAAAGCAGCTCTCATCCACACATGATTCCTTTCGATCCGTCCGGACGATTCTTGGTCATTCCCGACAAAGGATTGGATGGCGTCTTCGTCTACCGGGTGCAGCAGAACAACGCGAAATATGGCGCCACCCAGGTCAGCATGGTCAAAGCACGCGAAGGCTCGGGCCCGCGCCACGTGGTATTTACGCCGGTAGGGAAGAGCGCTTACGTCGTAAACGAACTCGACAGCAGCGTCACCGGGTACGCCTACGATCCTGAGCAAGGCTCGCTAAAGCCTCAGGAAATTGTCTCCACTCTGCCGTCGAACTTCACAGGCAATAGCCGTGCCGCGGCCATCGTGATGGCGCCGTCTGGAAAATACCTCTACGTGTCGAACCGGGGCCATGACAGTGTGACGACTTTCGCGCTGGAAGAGAGTGGGGCATTTGCTGCCAAGGCTCACACTTCGTCTCAAGGACGTAAGCCTCGCTTCATGAACCTGACGCCGGATGGCACGCGTCTGTTTGTCGCCAACGAAGAGACAGACACCATTGTCGGCTTTGATGTTGATCAGGCTTCCGGGGTGCTTACCTCGAACGGTCAGGTGATCAAGACCGGCAGCCCGGTCTGCATGATCTTCAAAACTGTCTGATTAACCGGCCCCCTGGCTTGGAGAGCTCATTTTGATCGAACTCATAAACTCGCCAGGGTTCTGGCTGGCGGTGATGCAAATCATCGCCATCGATATTTTGCTGGGTGGCGACAACGCGGTGGTCATCGCGCTGGCTTGCCGCAAGCTCCCAGAAGCTCAGCGCAATCGCGCCATCATTGGTGGCGCGTTGGGGGCGATCCTTCTCCGGATCGCCATGATCTTCTTCGCTCTGCAATTGCTGGAGCTGCCGTACCTAAAGCTAGTTGGCGCCGTGCTCCTTCTGTGGATCGGGATCAAACTGATCGTTCCCGAAGGCGAGGACGCTCACGACAACTTGGCTGCGAGCCCCAAGCTTCTGGGGGCAATCAAAACGATCATCGTCGCCGACGCGGTGATGAGCCTGGATAACGTCGTTGCTGTGGCGGGAGCATCCAACGGCCAACTGGAACTCGTGATCTTCGGCATCGTCATCAGCATTCCCATCATCATTTGGGGCAGCAAGTTGGTGCTGCACTTCATGGATCGGTACCCGATAGTCATCACGCTGGGAGCGGCACTGCTGGGCTGGATCGCGGGTAGGATGGCGATCACCGACATTAGCGTGCCGGCAGTGCCGACATGGTCTCATTACGCCGCTGGAGCATTAGGTGCGCTCATGATTTTGATTATCGGAAAAATGATTATCCATTGGAAAGGGGCAGGCGCTAGCCAGTCAGAAGCGGAAAGGAGCGAGCGATCGTGAAATTTGAACTTGCCAACGTGTGTAGGGATTTGGCTCCTCACGGGACACTGCGGGTGGCCATTAACCTTGGCAATCCTGTCTTGGCGAAGCGAGATGAGCAAACTGGAGTTCTTTCCGGAGTGTCAGTTGCGTTGGCAAAGGCCCTTGCCGATGAGCTTGGCATCCAAATTTCGATGGCGACGTACGATGCTGCCGGCAAGGTGTTCGCTGCTTTAGAAGAACAGGCTTGGGATCTTGCATTTCTGGCAATCGAGCCAGTTCGGGCCGAGAAAATCGCGTTCTCGAACCCCTACGTTTGTATCGACGGAACCTATCTTGTGAAGACCGATAGCAAATTCCATCGAGCCTCTGCTCTGGATACAGGCGGAAACCGTATCGCCGTAGGAAAGGGTGCCGCCTACGACTTGTTCCTGTCCCGCACACTCAAGAATGCTAACCTCGTCCGAGCGGAAACCTCGTCTGAAGCTGTCCACACCTTCCTGGAGTTGGGCCTGGATGCAGCCGCTGGTGTTCGCCAACCATTGGAGCGTTTCGCCAAGTCGACTACTGGCGTGAGGGTGTTAATGGATAACTTCACAGAAATCCGTCAGGCACTGGCAGTGCCTAAAGGCCGCGATATTGCGGCGGAGTATGTCCAGGGCTTCGTTAACCGCCAATTGCGAAGTGGATTCGTAGCTAAGGCTCTTGGTGACAGTGGCGAGTTCGACGCCCATGTCGCCATGCCCGCTTGAATCCTCATGAAAAAAACCAGATCTGCACTGGCTGAATGAGGCGATAACCTCTCTCATGAGCCTATGCCGTTCTTGGACGTCTCTGCTATGGCCGCCTCAATTGGCAATCTCCGCTACCCGAGGATGAATCTAATTGCTCAGATCAACAACTTGGCTGAACCCCGTGACTGAGCCTTCAATGGTCTATAAAGATCTTTTCCCTGTGATGGAGACAGTGCTTGCGAGCGGCGTTACGCTTCTTGGGGGGCTGCAATATCATAGAGTTGATGGCTACCGTCCCCTGACGCTCGACCTCTACTCCCCGTTGAAGAAAGGGCAGCCTCACCCAAGGCAGTTACCCCTGCTGATCTATATCCACGGAGGAGGTTGGAGGCGTGGTGACAGTCACCGATGCGGTGTTTTCACTGACTTTCCGAGATTATTGGGCGATATTGCGAGCAGAGGTTATGTCGTCGCAGCGGTGAATTACCGACTTAGCTCAGAGGCGAAATGGCCAGCGCAAATCGACGATGTTCGAACTGCTGTCAGTTTTCTGCTGAACCAAGCTGATGCATTCGGTATAGATCCGCAAAGGGTCTACGCTTGGGGCGTGTCAGCCGGAGCTCAGTTGGCTGCCTCGCTGGGCAATCCAACTGAATCGGTAAGTAGTCAGGATCAGCATTGTCCGGTCACGGCAAGCGTTCATGGCGTAGCGGCTTGGTATGGAGTTTTCGACTTCACCACTCTCGGTGATCAAGCGCTACAGCTGGGAATTGACATTCCAGATGATGCGCCGGAGTGGAGGCTTATAGGGGCAGAGCCTGGCCAGGATCGCACTGCTCGTTTTCGCTCAGCCAGTCCCGCTTTTCACCCCACATCTCGAACTTCGCCGATGCTGATTTTAGCCGGGAAAAAGGATCGGAAGGTTCCATATCTCCAAAGCGTGCAAATGAAGGACGCGCTTGATCGTGTGGGTGTGCCAAATCTTTTTTATATATATGAGGAAGTAGGACACAGCTTCATCTGCGAAGATAACCCTGCTGAGACTAATCGAGTCAATTTATTGGCAATAAATCAGACTATTGATTTTTTCGATGCTTTGGCCTTTTAGTGTCGACTGAGCAGCAGCATTGGGGCCCAACATTAACAGCCAGCGCAGGCGTCGCCTGTGCTGGTGTCACTATGTGCAATGCATGGTCATGCTGATGGCCCAATAAAGAGCGTCAGTGCGATTGATTAATTACTACGCTATTCCTCAGCACCGGGCTTCTAGTACGCTGCGAGTAAATCAGTCAGACGCTTCTGAGCCTAATGGTGTCGACGTGGGTATTTGCCATACAGGCTTTTTATCATTCTGATTGTCGAAATTACGCCGCGCCTTGCGGAAATCCTCAACGTTTTCGACAACCCACGTCCAGATGGGGGACATGCGGATCAATAGTTCCATGCCTAGCGGCGTGAGCTCATACTCGACACGTGGTGGAATTTCATCAAACTCCCGCCGATTCACTAAGCCATCCCGCTCCATGGCGCGCAATGTCTTAGTCAACATCCGCTGAGTCACTCCGGTCATCTGCCGTTTTATTTCGGCATGGCGCATTGTGCCGTACACCCCTAGGGCATGCAGAATGCCTAATGACCAGCGGCTGCCTGCGTGAGCAAGCACTTCCCTTCTGACGCCATCATCGTCTTCTCTAAGCGTTCGGCAGATTGTCTCAGCTTGGCTGAGAGCCTCCTGACTGGACATTTCTTTGTCTGGTATCACCGGTGTGCCTTCTTACAAGCGTTGCCTAATCGTGCAAGCATTTGTTCATCTTACAGGCAACAGGGCTCAGGAGAAATCATGACCGAAGTGACCCAGCTTTCCCCCCAATCCATTCTCGTTCTAGGCGCCGGTGAGCTTGGACTGCCGGTTTTGCGCAACCTGGCGCGGGTAGCAAAGCGTGCGCCAGGTTCCACAATCAGCGTCCTCCTCAGGGACTCGACCATCAACACTCAAATTCCTGAGAAAAAGGTTGAAATCGATGAGCTTCGGGCCCTAGGCATCCAGATGGTAGCCGCAGACCTCGTGAATGACTCAATCGATCAGTTGGCGGAAGTATTCGCACGTTACGATACCGTAATCGGCTGTGCAGGCATGGTTGCAGGCCGGGAAACCCCGATGAAACTGGCTACCGCTGCTCTGAAGTCAGGTGTGAAGCGCTACTTCCCGTGGCAGTTTGGTGCCGACTTCGAGGCAATCGGTCGGGGCAGTCCTCAGGATCTGTTCGATGCTCAGCTTGATGTTCGCGAATTGCTTCGCGCCCAGGATAAAACTGAATGGGTAATCATCTCGACTGGTATGTTCACCAGCTTTTTGTTCGAGCCTGTATTCGAGGTGGTCGATTTCGAAAACGACACCGTGAACGCACTAGGCAGTCTCGAAACCAGCGTGACGCTTACGACTCCAGACGACATCGGCGCCTTGACAGCGGAAATCGTTTTCTTCGAACCCCGCTTTCGCAATGAAATTGTTTATCTATCTGGAGACACTGTGACGTACGGAGAGGTCGCCAGCCTCCTTGAACGTGTGCTGGGTCGCCCGTTCAAACGAAACGTGTGGACTGTTCCGTACCTGCTCCAAGAATTGGAAAAAGACCCCACCCATCACATCAAGAAGTACCGTGCCGTATTTGCTCAGGGCAAAGGTGTGTCATGGCCTAAAGCAGGCACCTTCAACGAGCAGCAGTCGATTCAACTCACGACCGCTGAGAACTGGGCCCAGGCAAACCTGACAACCTCTTCAGTATAAGTGGGGTAGCTGAGCTAACGTTTCCGCTCTGGAAATTTACCTGCTACAAGCTCTTCAGTCTGATAGGGCCACCGATAACCGAAGCTAAAAAACGGGGTAGGGATACCTGATTGCCCTGAGCACCATTTCCCTAGTTTTCGGTGGTAGGGGAGCGAGCTCATAGAAAGCCTACCGTCGAGCGGCTCATCCCAAGCTGCCTGGCGGTTTGGCGTTAGCATTCGCAGGAGCCTGACGGCTGCTGGCTTCGAGCCGGCCTTCACCTGCTCTGCTCTGCGCCTTACTGGTGGCATTAGGTTTAACACTAGCGCTCTGTCCATGTCCTCGGCGTTTACGCCAAGTCACCACAGCGCCGCTGAGCCTTTGCAACAACCAACCGACGGAGTGTCGCGTTCCCGGATCAACCAACTTACTCAGTTGGGTTTTGATTTCTGGCCCCATCGCTCTCAATGTGCCGGTGTGCGTCATCACCAGTTTTTTAGCCTGGTCCGGCAGAAGGTTTTTCGCTGCGCTATTGGCAACTCCTTTACCTACGGCTTTGTAGGCGCTAAATGCAGCCCCAAAGATATTGCTGATGGCCGCCTTGGGATCGCTAAGCAATTGATTGCCGGCAGCAGTGATTTTCTGACCCGCGGCGCGCATCGCCTTTTGCGTCGAGCTTGCCGTTGACGACGGCTTCAAGCCCTTTCGCAATTTCTTTTACCGCGCTTGCCCCCAAGTTCCCGGCATCGGCAAGAATGCCCGAAAGTTTGCCTTGGGCCTGTTTTACGAAGTCATCGATCGTGCCGACGATGGTGGCGTTCAAGTGCCCGACCAGCACTTCGGTCATTGAATCGCCCAACAACATCTTGGCGCTGTTACGCAGTCCTGATGTACTAAAAACAAGGTAGGGCGCAAACTCATACGAGCAGCAGCCATGGTCGGAGGGGCTGGTAAAACACCGATCAGGTTGATACCCAGGCTGACCCAATCAAGTAATTCCCGCTGCTTGCTTTTGGTGAGCGTGACGATGTCGTCATGGGAATACAAGCATTCACAAGGTGATCACGGATGTACATCTACAAAATGGTTCAAGTGCCGCCAACCATTGAAGTTCGTGCGAAGGAGCACCGAGTGAACGAGGCCGCAGTTTATCTATAAAATGTGGTCAACACTCATGCTGAAGATGGGGGGGAGTTTTATCGGATAGACACGATTGGCGTTTCAGTCAAACCGGGATGTTTCGACGCGTTAATGGGGAAGAAAAACGTTCTGAACCAATATTACGTGATTTCTATGCGCAAGCCCCGGTGATCAAGCTTTGCGCCGTCTCAGCAATTCGTTGCTATCAGCGAGTTGCTTCCTCTCGATTGCGAAATGCCTGCCGCTTTGAGCCTTCCTGTTCAAACTATGCGAAACAAGCCATCGAAAAGTATGGTGTTCTAAAGGGCTGCCGCATGGCTGTCGGCCGCATCTGCAGGTGTCGGTACCCGAACGGCGGGAAAAATTTTCCCTGTATAGTCGGACAGTGAGCCCCGACGCCTCAATTGTTCAGCTGTGCTTGCCATGACCCTGACGGGCTGCTCTTGGCCAAAGGCGGCTTGCCAATGTCCGCTTCTGGCCGTTAGCTGCCGTTTGGCTAATGACAGGGCGACTGGGCTGGCGACGGGGCTGTTACTCACCGCCCTTGGCTGCTGCTTTTCATTGGTTCGTTATTCGATTAAGTGGAAATCGTCGCGATGCTTGGGATTGGATGTCGCGCCTCGGCAGTTCTCGCCTTTAGACGGTGGGTGACCTGGCATAAAAATTAGCCCTTCGTTCTCGAAGGCGTAAGCCAAGGCTTGCATCGTTACCTGATTCAACTTCCTTGTGCCGCTCTCAAGATCTTTGATGGCTTTCACGGAAACGGAGGAACGAAAGGCTAATGCCTCAATGCTCCAGCCCAGCATTTTTCTCGCTACAGAACTGTGATCTGCAGAAAAGGTGAGCGGTAGCCTTTGAAAAAAAGCTAACAGGTCGGCGTCCTCGGCCGCCTCGGAGTCGGATTTAACTCTATAGAAATCGATAATTTCAGCACTCATCATGGTGGTCCTTAACTGTATGAATAGACAGTGCTTAGGGTAGCCTCCTGGATTTTCTTTAGCTAGCGGTGTTTCGCACTAGGATCTAACCTGAGCTGCACACTCTAAAAAAAGCTGAGCGCTATTCAGCGTTTTTTAGGGCAAATTTAGGACATATCATGGGCCTATCCGGGCCTCTCTAGACCAACCCAGATGGCTCCAAGGCAATGCTTTCGTGGCCTGAGGCGGCATGAGTGTGATGTGGCAGGGGTTCGAATCCCTATCTCTCCGCCATATATAGAAAAAGCCCCGTAGCTGAGAAGCTACGGGGCTTTTTTGTTTCTGCTCGCTTGAGTAATCAGCAAATCCTGTCGCCGGAACCCGAGGTTGAAAACTCGATAATCGGATGTGACTCGATTGATGCCGGTTCGTACGTAACTCTCGGAGTCTACCTACAGCTCTATTTCCAATCACTCCTTATCCTGACCTATGTGCCCAATATTGACCGGATTCGGATAAAAAGACGCCGTTTTCAAGCTTGGAGGGTGGCGTTGTCCGCTTGTTCAAGGGGGCGCTTCATGGATCAGCGATATGAATCGCGATTGTCAATTTTCCCTGCGCGGTATCATGGTGTAATACTATGAACAACAAATAACTCGGTACGCTCGCAGCTATATTTTCACGACCCACACCCGCCACGTTGGAATGGGCGCGCATCGAGTCTCTGTTCAATGCGGTCGGGGCCAGAACCGTGGAAAGCAATGGTTCGCGAGTTCGGTTTGAATTAAGAGGAGTGGTTGCTACGTTCCACCGACCTCACCCGGATAAAGAAGCAAAGCCCTATCAGGTTCGTGATGCTCGGGCTTTTCTTGAACAAGCAGGAGTCACTCCATGAACGTGATGAATTACAACGGGTATGCAGCCCGAATTGAATACAGTGATGAAGATGGTCTTTTTGTTGGTCATATCGCTGGGATCAAGGACGTAGTAGGTTTTCATGGCGAATCTGTGAAAAAGCTTCGGTCAGCATTCGAAGAGGCTGTTACTGACTATCTGGAGACTTGCGCAAAACTGGGCCGTGCTCCTCAAAAGCCTTATTCGGGCAATCTCAGTCTGCGTTTGGCGCCAGCTCTTCATGCGACTGTTGCCGTAAAAGCGCAATTGGCTCAAAAAAGCATTAATCAGTGGGTTGCGGATGTTCTTGACCGAGAGGCCCATGCCTAGCTTGATTCTGGTCTGGAGGTTGTACGTCGTTCCCGAACAGAGCAAATAGCCCCGTAGCTGAGAAGCTACGGGGCTTTTTTGTATCTGCGAGTTTTACCGAGCACCCGCCTCAGCCACTCACGGCTGCGGATGCCCGAGCTTCTGTTTGATCAGGTCATACACTTCCTTGTGCGTCGAGTTGCGCAGGGTGTTGTCCTTGCAAGCCGAGGCCAGGAAGGTTTTCACTTCGTCCTTGGCGTGCGGATAGAGGCTGGCGACGTAGTCGGCTTCATGTGTTTGGGTGCAGTTGAAGTGCTTGTCGTCTTTCGCTTTGTCTCTAGCCATGGTGCGGCTCCTTTTGAGTTTGAACATCATTTGGCGAAACAGGGCTGGATGGCCCCGTACGCTGAAGAGCGTAGGGGCGCAAAAGTGCTTTGCCAGTGCTTCAGACGAAAAAGGAAGAGGCTGTAGGACGCGGCGCCATCAGATTTCCTTCACCGGCGTCTCCCCCTGCACACCCTTGATCAACTCGATCACGTGTAAACAATCGGCCTTGTTCACATACGACTCGCCACTGGCAATCGTCTCGTGGTTCCCCGCCCGCAGTCTCCAGCGCCATTGGCCTTTGCCGGTGCTCGGGGTGCCTCGGGATTGCCTGTAGATCTCGAAATACATTCAGTTCGCTCCTTGCGATGGTGTTTGCGACAACCTGTGTGGCGCATCGTCGCAAGCCTAGCGGAGCGAGTTTTTTTCGCTATCGGGTATTTGTTTCCAATCGTTGGCAGATGTTTCTGAAGAGTGCGGGCTAGAGCGCACGCATCGGCGTCTGGATTGGCCAGAATGTCGCCCTTTGCACCTTGCAAGGCTATCGACGCTACTGCTTAATACGGGACGGCTCATGGCGTTGAAAATGCTTCGACGACCGACAAACACTATAAAAAGAGCACTCCATTGACTGAGCATGGAACGGCACAGGCCACACGGGTCACGTTATCGCTGGTTGTCCCGGTTTTTAACGAGGAGGACAGTCTCGACGCGTTCATTCTGCGCATCGATGAAGTCTTCCAGCACCAAGCCTCAATTGCTTTGGAGCTGGTGTTCATCAATGACGGCAGCACTGATGCCACACTTGAGCGGCTGTTGGATCGTCAGCGGCACGACTCGCGGCTGCGCATCGTCGATCTGAGCCGTAACTTCGGCAAAGAGGCGGCGTTGTCTGCGGGATTGCAAATCGCCAACGGGCAGATTGTGGTGCCTATCGATGCCGATCTGCAGGACCCACCCGAAGTCATTCTGCAAATGATCGAGCGATGGCGCGAGGGCTATGAAATGGTGCTCGGTCATCGCGTCAGCCGCCGCAGCGACACCTGGGCCAAGCAGACGTCGGCGCATTGGTTTTACCGCCTGCACAACAAGATCGCCGAGCAACCGCTGCCGGAAAACGTCGGCGATTTCCGCCTGATGGACCGTTGTGTAGTCGATGCCTTGCTGACTTTGCCCGAGTCCCGGCGCTTCATGAAGGGCCTGTTCGCCTGGGTCGGTTTTCGGACTACCCACGTTGATTACGAGCGGCCCGAGCGCGTGGCGGGGCAGAGCAAATTCAACGGCTGGCGGCTGTGGAATTTTGCCCTGGAAGGCATCACCAGTTTCAGTACCGAACCGTTGCGGATCTGGACTTACATCGGCGCCGCGGTGTCGCTGGTGTCCTTTGCCTTTGCCATTTTTATCGTGTTGCGCACGCTGATCCACGGCGTCGACATGCCCGGTTATGCCTCGCTGATGGTGGCCGTGACGTTCCTCGGTGGCCTGCAATTGATTGGCATCGGCGTACTCGGCGAGTACCTCGGCCGCACTTATATCGAATCCAAACGCCGGCCGGTTTTTCTGGTGCGTCGCGTCTACGACCCCAAGGACTGAAACATGGATCTCAAGGAAACCGATATCCTCGGCGACAGCATCGGTGAGCATTGGTATTACTGCTCCAAAGCGGCGGCGACTCGTCGTCTGCTCGGTGATGTACCGATCACGCGGATTCTCGACGTGGGCGCCGGCTCGGGTTTCTTCTCCCATCACCTGCTGACTCAAACCGATGCGCGCGAAGCGTGGTGCGTCGACATCAGTTACCCCGCCGATTCAGATGCGATCACTGCCGGCAAACCGGTGCATTATCGCCGCGATATCGACGCCATCGACGCCGATCTGGTGCTGCTCATGGATGTGCTGGAGCATGTCGACGATGACCTTGGTTTGCTCAAGGCTTACGTTGACAAGGTGCCGTCCGGCAGCCGTTTCCTGATGACCGTGCCGGCGTTCCAGTTCCTGTGGAGCGGTCACGACGACTTCCTCGAACACAAGCGCCGCTACACCCTGCCGCAGTATGAAACCCTGGCCCGTGATGCCGGTTTGAGCGTGCAGCTTGGTGCCTACTATTTCGGCGCGGTGTTTCCGATTGCGGCGGCGTTGCGTTTGCTGCCCAAAGGGCCGCAGGCCGCAGCGCCGCAGTCTCAGCTCAAACGCCATCATCCCTTGGTCAACGGCGTGCTCAAGACGTTGTGCAGCCTCGAACTGCCGCTGATGAGCCACAACCGTCTGGCCGGGCTGAGCGTGTTCGTGCTGGCGCAAAAACCGTGACTTCAGTTGAAAGGAAAGCGCTGATCCAGCGCGGTCTGCGCTTTGCCGTGACCGGTCTGTTCGTCACCGCGCTGCATGCGCTGGTGGCTGTGCTGTTCATCAATTTCGTTGCGCCGCAACCGCCGCTGGCCAACGGAGTGGCGTTTGCCGTGGCAACGGTGGTGTCCTACGTGATCAATACCACCTGGAGTTTCTCGGCTCGGTTGCACGGCAGAACGTTGCTGCGATTTCTATTGGTATCGGCGTGCGGTTTTCTGTTGGCGATGTTTGTCGCCTGGGCCGCGCAGGTTGCCGGGTTGAATTATCTGTTGGGCATTGTCGCGGTGGCGCTGACGATTCCGGCATTCACGTTTGTCTTGCACAACTTCTGGACGTATCGATGAAGCTTTCCGCAACACATCGGGCGACTGCGCTGCTGCCCGTGCTCTTGGGAATTCTGGCGTTTTTCATTGTGGTCGGCCCACGTGCCTTGAACCCGATGAACATTGCATGGCTAGGCGACGGCGACCCCGCCACGCACTATCAGGGTTGGGTTTTTTTTCGTCATTCGCCCTGGACGTTTCCACTGGGGCTTAACCCGAGCTATGGGCTGGAGTTGGGTAACGGGATAATTTTCTCGGATTCCAATCCGTTGTTCGCCTTTATCTTCAAACCGTTCTCAGCCCTGTTGCCTGAACCCTTCCAGTATTTCGGGCTATGGCTACTGACGTGTTTCATTCTGCAGAGCTGGTTTGCCTGGAAGCTGATTGGCCTGTTCAGTCGCGACGTGGCGTTGCGTTTGCTTGGTGCAGGAATGTTTTTGTTCATTCCGGCGATGATCGTCCGCATGAGCGTACATCTGTCCCTGGCTGGGCATTTTCTGTTGCTGGCAGGGTTATATCTGGCATTGCGCCCCTTTACGCCGAAACGCCGCCTCGCCTGGGGCGCGCTGCTGGCGGCGGCTGCGCTGGTGCACGCTTATTTGCTGGCGATGGTTGCGTTGATCTGGCTTGCCGACCTTGCCGCCAAAACCCTTCAGCGGCGCCAGACGCCGGGTAAGGCCTTGATCGAGTTGATCGGTCTGTTTCTGCTGGTCAGTGTCTGCTGCTGGCAGGCGGGTTATTTCAGCATAGGCGACAGCGGTCTGGCGTTGATGGGGTATGGCCTGTTCCGGGCTAATGTGCTGACCTTTTTCGATGCGGGTGTCTGGTCCTATACCTTGCAGGACATGCCGGGTGTACTGGGCGACGGCGACGGGTTCGCATTTCTGGGCCTGGGCGTGATCTGCCTGGGGATCTTTGCCTTGGTGCCGGTACTGCAAGGGACGACTGACCTGGGAGCCAAGGCTCGCCGTTACCCGTTGGTTTTGCTCGCACTGGCAGGGCTGGCGATATTCGCCGTTTCCAACAATATCGGCGTAGGGCCATTCGAATTCAGGATTCCGCTGCCGGATGCGGTGGTTGCCGTGGCCACGATTTTTCGTGGCTCGGGGCGAATGATCTGGCCGCTCATGTACATGGCCATTTTTGCGATCCTTTATGTGGTGATTCGCGGGCACTCCTCGCGCGTGGCGTTGATGCTGCTGAGTGTGGCGCTGGTGGTTCAGGTGGCAGACACGCGCGCCGGTTGGGCGGTGTCGCGCGGTTTATTCATGGCCACGCCGTCGCCCACATGGAAGACGCCATTGGTCGACCCGTTCTGGGAGCAGGCGGCGAAGCGTTATCAGGCAGTGCGCTGGCTGCGACCGGAGAATTATCCGGAACAGTGGATGACCCTGGCCGACTACTCGGGTCGCCATCACTTGCCGACCAACGCGATCTACCTTGGGCGCGTCAGTACGGTTGCCACTGAAGCCGCTCAAGCGGTGTCGGATCGAATGGTCAGTTCTGGAAACTATGCAGCCGATACCCTGTACGTGCTCAGTAACCGCACTGTGCTGGAAGCAGCTCTGACCTTGAATCGCGACACCGATGTGCTCGCCAGAATTGACGGGTTGAACGTGTTGGCGCCGGGCTGGAAGCGTTGCGCCGACTGCCTGCCGATATCGGCCCCGGACCCATTGACGCTGATCCCGCCACTCAAGTCGGGCGAGAGAGTCGTGTTCAATCCCAGCAGTCTGGCGACGTTTTTCCTCGGTAAAGGGTGGGCGAACAATGAACCGTGGGGCACCTGGTCCGAGGGGAATGAGTCGCAAATTGCCCTGCGGCCGACTGCTCGGGTGCACTCGTTCTTGCTGGAAACCACTGCGCTGCTGGCCCCTTCACACACCGAGCAAGCAGTGGAAATTTTCGTCAACGATGTACGCGTGCTGTCCACCCGGCTGGTCAAGCCTGAAGCGAATCGCCTGAATGTCGAGTTGCCGGTCGAAGTGCAGCAGCGTGTCGAGCAACAAGGTGTGCTGAATATTCGTTTCAAATACGCCAACGCTATCAGTCCGGGGGAGTTGGGCATGGGCAAGGACATGCGCAAGCTGGCGATCGGGATACAGGCGTTGACGGTGAATTGAGCCGGTGTTGTTCCTTTCGCCCATGGACGCTGTCCATGGGCCTTTCTAAACTGCCCGCAGACCGGGGAGTAGGGGCAATGGATGAATCGAAATGAATTACGCAAGGCCGACATCAATCTGATGGTGGTGTTCGAGACCTTGATGCTCGAACGCAACGTCACTCGTGCGGCGGAGAAGCTGTTTCTCGGCCAGCCGACCATCAGTTCGGCGCTCAATCGCTTGCGCGCGATGTTCAACGATCCGCTGTTCATTCGCGTCGGCCATCGCATGGAGCCGACGGCCCGGGCCGAGGAACTGTTCAAATACCTGTCGCCGGCCCTCGACTCGCTGTCGGTGGCGCTGAGTCTGACTCACGATTTCGACCCGGCCGTGAGCAACATGACGTTCAGGATCGGCCTGTCCGATGACGTCGAATTCGGCCTGCTGCCACCGTTGCTGCGGGCGCTGCGTCAGGAAGCACCCAGCGTAGTGTTCGTGGTGCAACACGTCGACTACTGGCGCATCCCCGACCTGCTGGCCGCCGGCGACATCACCGTCGGCATCAGTCAGACCCGGGGCCTGCCGGCAAATGCCAAGCGCAAACTGCTGCGGCATATCCAGCCAAGCATTCTGCGCGCCGACGCCTCGGATTCGCCGCTGACCCTCGATGAATACTGTTCGCGCCCACACGTACTGGTGTCGCACACCGCCAACATCAGCGGCTATGCCGATGAGTGGCTGGCGGAAATCGGCCGCACCCGGCATGTGGTGTTGTCGGTGCCGCAATACAGTGCGCTGCCGGCATTGCTGGCCGGCACCGACCTGATCGCCAGCCTGCCGGACTACACCGCCGAAGCCATGGCTGCCTCCGGGCTGTTGTTCAAGGAACCGTTTCCGTTCAAGACGCCGATGCTGGATCTGTCGATGGTCTGGCTCAGCCACGTCGACAGCGACCCGGCCGAGCGCTGGCTGCGGTCGCGGCTTGAGGCGTTCATGAGTGAGCGGCCACTGACCGCCCCCTGAAACCACTACAAACCTTCCCTGTGGGAGCGAGCCTGCTCGCGAAAGCGCTGTGTCAGACAACATTGATGTGACTGACACACCCTCATCGCGAGCAGGCTCACGCCTACAGGGTTTGCGTTCGTCTGGTCGGGCTGCTTTGCTCAATGGCAAAGACCCCGGCTGGAGACTTGTCCGATGAGCATTTCCCGATCGTTGCTGCGTGGGCGCGGCAGTCTCGACAGTGGCAAGGTCGGCATGGTCGAACTGTTTTTCGATCTGGTGTTCGTGTTTGCCGTGACTCAGCTCTCGCATTCGTTGCTCGCGCATTTGTCGATCCTGGGCGCGGTGCAGGTGGCGCTGTTGATGGTCGCGGTGTGGTGGGTGTGGATTTTCACTTCGTGGATCACCAACTGGCTCGACCCGGAAAAATTGCCGATCCGTCTCGGCCTGTTCGGGCTGATGATCGCCGGTCTGTTGCTGTCGTCCTCGATCCCCAAGGCTTTCACCGAGCGCGGGCTGATGTTTGCCTCGGCGTTCGTGTTCATGCAGGTCGGGCGCACGTTGTTTGCGATCTGGGCGGTGCGTGGCGAATCGCTGAGCATGACCCGTAACTTCCAGCGAATTCTGGCGTGGTTGATGTGCTCCGGCGTGTTCTGGATCGTCGGAGCCTTTCTTGACGGGCAACAACGTCTGCTGTGTTGGGCGCTGGCGCTGCTGATCGAGCTGATCTCGCCTTCGCTGTATTTCTGGGTGCCGGGGCTGGGGCGTTCGTCGTTGAACGACTGGAACGTCGAAGGCAATCACATGGCCGAGCGCTGCGCGTTGTTCGTGATCATCGCCCTGGGCGAATCGCTGCTGGTGACCGGCGCGACGTTCGCTGAACTGACGCTGAGCGCCACCGGAGTCATGGCGTTTCTGGTGGCGGTGCTGGGCAGCATCGGCATGTGGTGGGTGTACTTCGACAGCGGCGCCGAGCGCGCGCATCACCGCATCGCGCATTCGAGCGATCCCGGGCGCCAGGCGCGCATCGCCTACACCTACCTGCACGTGCTGATTGTTGCCGGGGTGATTGTCAGTGCGGTGGCCGACGAACTGGTGCTGGTGCATCCGGATCACGCCAGTGACGCCGGGATCCTGGTGATCGTGGGCGGGCCATGGCTGTTTCTGTTGGGCAATGCGCTGTTCAAGTGGGTCATGTCCGACCGGGCGCTGCCGCCGTTGTCGCATCTGGCGGGGCTGGTGTTGCTCATGCTGGCGCTGCCATTGGCGTTGAATCACTGGTTTTCGGCGCTGATGCTCGGGGCTTTGACCACGGCGATCGTGGTGCTGGTGGCGCTGTGGGAAAGCTTGGCATTGCGTCAGGCGTCGGCCTCGATAACCTCGGAAAAAGCCACAGGAGAGTAGGGCAGCGCTGTGGTATATGTACGACCTTTCTGCCGACTGACTGGAGCATCCCCATGCCACACCTGCACATGGAATACACCGCCAACTTGCCGCAGTTGAACGCTGATGTGGCGTTGATCCGCCTCAACAACGCCCTGGTGGGTTCCGGTCAGTTCGCCGCCGAGTTCGATATCAAGAGCCGGGCGGTGAAGGTCGAGACCTTCAAGGTCGGTACCAGTATGGGTGAGCGCGCTTTCGTCCATGTGAAGCTAGCGCTGCTCAGCGGTCGTTCGCCGCAGATCAAGAAGCAGCTCTCGGACAGCCTGCTGGCGGTGTTGCAGGATCTGTGCGAATGGCCGGCGGGGGTCGAAGTGCAGTTGTGTGTGGAGTTGCTCGATATCGACCGCGATTCCTACACCAAGACCGCCATCGGCATGTAGGACTCAGGCCGCTTCCAGCTCACTGCACACCTTGATCACCTGCTCGCGCAGCCAGACGTTGGCGCTGTCCTGATCGGCGTTCTGGCTCCATTGCATGTCGAGGGTAAACCCCGGCAGGCCGTTCGGCGCCTCGCAGTGATTGAACACCGCGTCGTTGGTCAGCAGGCGCTGGATGCGCCGGGGCAGGGTGAGGATGAAGTCGGTGCCGGTGATCATCTTCAATGCCGCGCTGTAGCTGTTGGAACGCGCGACGATCTGCCGTTTCTGCGCCTGACGCGCCAGCCAGCCATCGACCATGTTGGTGGTGGAAGTCCACGGGGTCGGGAACACATGGCGCCGCTCGGTGAAGGCCTGCAGGCTCAGGCGCGGTTCCAGCGGCGTGGCACGTTTGTCGAAGACGCAGACCAGATCGTCCTCCAGCAGCATCCGCGATTTCAGGTCGGTGTGGCTGCGGTGGAAGTTGGGGCCGAAACAGATCACCAGGTCGAGGCTGCCGTCGCGCAGTTCGTCGGCGGGCACATCGGTCTCGAACTTGTGCATGTTGACCACCACCGGCAAATCGTCGAAGTCGAAACGCTTCAACAGCCGTGGCAGCACCAATTGCTCGAAGTATTCCGGGGCGCAGATATTGAAGGTCACCGCTTGCCGGGTCGGATCGAAGACCGGGGCGCCGGCGTGGCACAGGTTGATGCTTTCGAGGATCTTCTGCACATGGCCGTACATGGTGCCGGCCTTGTAGGTGGGACGCATGCCCGTGCGGGTGTTGATGAACAACTCGTCTTCGAAACTGGTGCGCAATTTTTTCAGGCAATAGCTGACAGTGGACTGGCTGACGCACAGCGTCTCCGAGACATCCGTGACGCTGCTTTGCTCATACACGGCGATAAACACCATGAGGTCCTGCATGTCGAGCTTTCGAAGCAAGTTACTGTTCAGCATCCGTTCCGTCCCGCTGTGCTCCTTGCGCTGAATCCGCGCAAACGTGTGCGCATGATCGTAGCGGAACGATGGTGCCAGGACAAAGCCCTGTAGGACGTTTCAATGTCGCCAGTGGGACAGAAACTTTTAGCAACACGACGTCGACAAATAAACCGCAAAAAGATGGCAACAGGCCTCTAGCCCAGCGGCGGCATTCGGCTTCAACGGATGTGTCGGGCGTACAGCCGAGGGTCAAAGCGCAGCACTATCAGCAGCATCACCACCATCACTGCGGTCAGCGACCACCAGGCCCATTCGAAGCTGCCGAGACGGTCGCGGATGATTCCGGCCAGCAGCGGCGAAAGCCCGGCGATCAAGTAGCCGATGCCTTGCACGAACGCGGTCAGGCTGCCGGCGCGCTGCGGGTTGTCGAGGTGATCGAGGGAGACGATCAGGCTCATCGGAAACAAGCCGCCAATCCCCAGCCCCAACAGGCACGGCCACAGCAGGCTGAGGTGTTGCGGGCTGAGGATCAATCCGCAGAAGCCGCCGATGATCAGCAACAGTAACGCTGCGAGGACGGCACGGCGATCACGGCTACGGTTGGCGATGGCCGGCGTCAGCAGCCCGGAAATCACCTCCATGGCGGTCAGAAAACCCAGCAGCAGCCCGGCCTGCTGTTCGCTCCAGCCCTGTTCCACGTAGTACGGCGCCAGCCAGGCGAGCACGCAGGTGTAGGACGCCGTGCCGAGCCCGAAGAAGAGGGCCAGCAGCCAGGCGCGGGAATTACGCGTGAAGGACTCTTTTCCTACAGGCGTGTTTTGGATGGATGACGGGATCGACGGTGTCCACCAGACCAGCAACGCGAGCAAGGCCAGTGCCGCCCAGATTGCCAGCCCGATGCGCCAGCTGCCGGTCTGCCCCAGCACCAGCGGCGAAAATGAGGCGGCCAGCGCGGCGCCGCCCATGATCGATGTGACATACAGGCCCATGCACAGCGCCACATGGTCGGGGAAGCGTGACTTGATCAGCACCGGCATCAGCGCCTGAATCAGGGCGATACCCATCCCGGCCAGCACCGCGCTGCCAATCAACTGCGGTGCCGAATCGAGCACCAGCCGCGACAGCGTCGCCAGGCCGATGATCAACAATGACAGGATCACCGTGCGTTGCTCGCCCAGGCGCCGGCTGATGCCGATACCGAAAAACATCGCCAGTCCCATCGCCATCACTGGCAGCATGGTCAGCAGCGAAGCCACGCTGAAACTCAGCGGGATATCGCCACGAATTGCCGACAGCAACGGCCCGACGGCGGCCATGGATGGGCGCAGATTGAGTGCGACGAGAATGATCCCGAACATCAGCCAGGCAGCGGGGCGAGCGGGGGCGCGGACGTGTTCCATCGGCAGACTCTGGATTGCGGAGGCTGTCGATTAGGCGGCGCAGCGTACTAATCGGCAAATCAGATTTCCCGAGCATTATTTAAAAATTAAATATGACTCTCCTGCACGGGTAGGTTCGGATTCCTCTTGCTGACCACGCTGTAAGACTATTCTTTCTTTCTGGCAGGACATTTCGTTACAGCTCTGGCCCAGCGCAGGCGCGTAAAACGCCGGCGGCGATATATACTGCGCGCCATTCTTCAAGGGAGAGCCGTGTGGCCATCGATATTCACTGGATTCGCGACAACGAAAGCCTCGCGCAGTTTTGCGCCGAGTGGCAGCAACTGCCGTTCGTTGCCCTCGACACCGAATTCATGCGGGTCGACACCTTCTACCCGATTGCCGGTTTACTGCAGGTCGGCGATGGCAAACGCGCCTACCTGATCGATCCGCTGACCATCGACGCCTGGCAGCCGCTGGCGGCGTTGCTGGAAAACCCGGCGGTGCTCAAAGTCCTGCACGCCTGCAGCGAAGACCTCGAAGTGCTGCTGCGTCTGACCGGCAGCCTGCCGGCGCCGTTGTTCGACACGCAACTGGCGGCGGCCTACCTGAACCTCGGGTTCTCGATGGGCTATTCGCGGCTGGTGCAGGAAGTGCTGGGCATTGAGTTGCCGAAGGGCGAAACCCGTTCCGACTGGTTGCAGCGTCCACTTTCCGACACACAAATCAGCTATGCCGCTGAAGACGCAGTGCATCTGGCGGAAGTTTTCGTACAGCTGCGGCCGAAACTGTCCGACGACAAATTCGCCTGGGTGCTGGAGGACGGCGCCGAACTGGTCGCCAACCTGCGCCGCGAGACCGACCCGTACGAGGTCTACCGCGAAGCCAAACTGGCGTGGAAACTGTCCCGTGCGCAACTGGCGGTGCTGCGTGAGTTGTGCGCCTGGCGTGAAAAAGAAGCGCGTGCCCGTGATCTGCCGCGCAACCGCATCGTCCGTGAGCACTCGCTGTGGCCGCTGGCCCGCACGCAGCCGGACAACCTCGCCGCGCTGGGCAAGATCGAAGACATGCACCCGCGTACCGTGCGTCAGGACGGCCAATTTCTGCTTGATCTGATCAAGCGCTCTGGCAGTGTGGGGCCTGATCAATGGCCGCCGGCGGTGCCGGAACCATTGCCGGTCGAAGCGGCAGCGCTGATCAAGCAACTGCGCGCCCTCGGCCAGGTCGAAGCCGAACGCCTGGGCATCGCCCCGGAACTGATGCTGCGCAAGAAAACCCTCGAAGCGCTGGTCAAAAGCGGCTTCCCCGAGGGTCCTTATCAATTGCCTGAGTCGCTGCGTGGCTGGCGCCGCGAACTCATGGGCCAGAAGCTGCTCGACAGCCTGGCCACCGCCGGAGAACAGCCTTGAAACGTATTTGCTCCATTTACCAAAGCTCCAAGCGAAGCGGAATGTACCTTTATGTGCTCAAGAGCGATGCTCTGGAGCGTGTGCCGGAACCCCTGATGCTGGCGTTCGGCAAGCCGAAACATGCCTTCGATCTGGTGCTGTCGCCTGAGCGCAAGCTGGCCAGCGAGGACATCGTCGTGGTTCTGGAAAACCTCGACAAGCAGGGTTATCACTTGCAGATGCCGCCGGCCGAGGACGAGTACATCGAACACCTGCCCGAAGAATTGCTGCGACGCAACGACCCGGTCTGATCTGCGAGGCCCTGTTCTGGGCCTCTTGCCCCCCTGGAACTGATTTTACGGCGACGACCGCCACGAAGGAGCGCGACTCCTTCGGCGGTTGCCTGCACGGTTTGCGAAAGGTTTGAAGATGCGCGTTCTGATTGCTGAACACGACCACGCGGTGTACGCCCGGCTGCTGCGTCAGGCGGCCCCCGAACTTGAAGTACTGACCAGTGGCGACTCCGCCGAACTGGCCCGTCAGGCGGCCGATTGCCCGGTGTGGCTGGGGCAGCCGGATCTGCTGGCGACCCTGCTGCGTCAGGGCCACCAGCCGCAATGGCTGCAATCGACCTGGGCCGGCATCACGCCGCTGCTCGCTGATGGCTTGCGCCGCGATTACCGCCTGACCCGCGCGGTGGGGATCTTCGGTCAGGTGATGGCCGAATACGTGCTGACCTACATGCTTGGCCACGAGCGGGAAGTGCTGGCGCGTCTGGTCAGCCAGGTCGAGCGCAAGTGGGACAACCGCACCGGCCAGAGTCTGGTCGGGCGCAAGGTGCTGATCGTCGGCACCGGCGATATCGGCCAGAGCGTGGCGCAGTTTCTGCTGCCGTTTGGCGTCGAGCTGTACGGCATCGCCAGCAGCGCGCGCGAGCAGGCGCCGTTCGTCGAAGTCGGCTCGATGGCGGATCTGCCACGACTGGTCGGCGCGGTCGATTACGTGGTCAATCTGCTGCCGAATACCGAGCACACCCACGACATTTATGATGCGGCGCTGTTCAAGCAATTCAAGCCTACCGGGTTGTTCATCAACGTCGGGCGCGGCGTGGCGGTGGTTGATGCGGATCTGGTGGAAGCCCTGAAGGAAGGGCATCTGGCGGGCGCGGTGATCGACGTCTGCCGTCAGGAGCCATTGCCGCAACGCCATCCGTTCTGGACCGCCTGGGGCCTGCTGCTGACCGGGCACAGCTCGGCACCGACGTCGCCGGCGTTGATGGTGCAGTTGTTCGTCGAAAACCTGAAGGCGTATCAAGCGGGAGAAGCGTTGCGCGGGGAAGTGGATTTCAACCGCGGTTACTGAATGTTCGCCGAGTAAACTGTGGGAGCGAGCCTGCTCGCGAAGGGGGAGTGTCAGCCAACATCATCGTTGTCTGACACACCGCTTTCGCGAGCAGGCTCGCTCCCACATTTGTTTTTGTGCTGGCTTAGAGGGTGAAGTCGCCTTCCGCCACCAACTCGCTCAGCGGGCGACGCGGGCTCGGCTCTTCACGAGCCTGCAGGTATTCGGCCAGGGTCGCCTTGTCACCCAGCTTGCCGATCGCGACCGCCGCATGCAGCGCATAACCTTGCGGAATGTTCAGCTCCTTGCGGGTCAGCTCCTGATCGAAACCGGCCATGCCGTGGGTGTGCCAGCCGCTGATGCTCGCTTGCAGCGCCAGGTGGCCCCAGGCCGAGCCGGTGTCGAAGGTGTGCCACAGCGCCGGGGACTCTTCGCTGGCACCGGGTGCGGTGAAGGTGGTTTTCGAAATCACGATCACCAGCGCCGAAGCGTGTTGCGCCCAGCTGCGGTTGAATTCATTCAGCAGACCCAGGAAGCGTCCCCAGTTCGGCGTGTCACGGCGCGCATACAGAAAGCGCCATGGCTGCGAGTTGTAGGCCGACGGCGCCCAGCGTGCGGCTTCGAAAAAGCTCAGCAGGGTTTCTTCCGGGATCGCTTCGCCGGTGAAGGCGCGGGGCGACCAGCGGTCGGTGAACTGCGGGTGAATGGCGTAATCGGCGACGCGAGGGTTGGCACTCATCGAAAGATTCCTTGCTGTGTTTGAGTCATGAATTCGTGGCAAAACCCTACTGGGCGGCGATTCGGCTGACAAGCGCGATTTACCGACAGTCGCCAGCGCTTGGCCCGCAAGGCCTTGGGCACTAGACTGGCGGCCTTTTCACCACCTGATGTTGATGCTTGAACCATGGCCGCCATAGTCGAACCGTTCTGGAAACGCAAAACCCTCGAGCAACTGGATCACGAGGAATGGGAATCGCTGTGCGACGGCTGCGGTCTGTGCTGCCTGCAGAAACTCGAAGATGAAGAAGACAACAGCGTCTATTACACGCGCATCGCCTGCAAACTGCTGGACCTGAAAACCTGCCAGTGCAGCGACTACCCGAATCGCATCAAGTTTGTCCCGGACTGTATCCAGCTCACTCCTGGCCAGGCCGAAGAATTCAAATGGCTACCGCCGACTTGCGGTTATCGTCTGGTCAGTGAAGGCAAGGATCTGCCGCTGTGGCACCACCTGGTGTGCGGCGATCGTGACGCCGTGCACCACGAACGGATTTCCCAGTCCGGGCGCATGCTCGCCGAAGGCAGCGTGCCGGAGGACGACTGGGAAGATCACCTGATTTTCCGGGCTGGTTAAGCACCAAGAGTTCCAGGATTCAACAAGGAGTGTGTATGGCTGGGGGATTGCTGCGGGCATCGCTGATCGGCCTGCTGGCGCTAAGCGCACCAGTGTGGGCGGCAAAGAAAGTCGATCTGGATTACCACGTACGCCTGTTGCCACAAAGCGATCAGGCCGAAGTACGCCTGACCCTGGCCAAAGGTGAAGCGGTGCGCAGTCTCGACTTTGACCTCGGTGACGGCAGCCATTACAGCGACTTCAAGGCCGACGGCCAGTGGCAACTGACCCCGGGCAAACAGACCCGGGGCCTCTGGCGCCCGATCGGCGACAAGCCCAGCCTGACTTATCGCGTCAGTATCAGCCACGGCCGCAAGAGCGGCAGCTTCGACACGCGCATGACCCCGACCTGGGCGCTGCTGCGCGGTGATGATCTGGTGCCGCCGGCCAAGCTCGATCAGCAAGATGGCGTCGAGCTGGTGTCGCGTCTGCAATTTGAACTGCCCAATGGCTGGCAAAGCGTTGAAACCGCCTGGCCACGCATCGGCAAGAACAAATTCCGCATCGACAACCCTTCACGCCTGTTCGACCGCCCGACCGGCTGGATGCTCGCCGGTCACCTTGGCAGCCGTCGCACGCGTCTGGGCGAAACCGAAGTCACCGTGGCCTCACCGCAAGGGCAGGGCATGCGCCGCATGGATGTGCTGACCTTGCTGACGTTCGTCTGGCCGCAGGTGCAAGCGATCTATCCCCGGCATCCGAAAAAACTGCTGATCGTCGGTGCCAACGACCCGATGTGGCGCGGCAGCCTCGGCGCACATGAGTCCATTTACGTGAACACGCGGTTGCCACTGGTCAGCGAGAGCGGCAGCAGTGCGCTGGTACGTGAGCTGGCGCAGGTGTTCGGGCGCATCAATGACGAGCAGCGCAGCGACTGGATCAGCGAAGGCTTTGCCGAGTACTACGCGATCGAACTGGTGCGGCGTGCCGGGGGCATGAGCGATGAGCGCTATCAGGCGTTGCAGTCGAAGCTGAACAGGGAAAGTCAGAAAGTTACGTCCCTGCGCGGCGAGCAGATCAGCCCGGCGCAAGTTGCCAAAGCGGTGGTGGTGCTGCAGGAACTCGATCGCGAGATTCGCTTGAAGACGCGCAACAAACGTTCGCTGGATGATGTGTTGCGCGGGGCGATGCATCTGGGGACGGTGAGTACCAAGGAGTTTGTGCAACTGGCCGAGAGTGTTCTGGGCGAGTCTTCCAAAGTCCTCGATAGCGCATTACTTCAGTAATACCGCCTTCGCGAGCAAGCCCGCTCCCACTTTTGATCGCATTCCAGCTTTCAATGTGGGAGCGGGCTTGCTCGCGAAGAGGCCAGAAGCCTCACCGAAAATTCAGGCTCAAACCCCAGCCTTCGGCGATTTCACCGAATCATTGCCGGTCACTGTCGCGGTGCTGGTCGCCGCTTCGGCATTGGCCTTGAGCTGGCTCAGTTCTTCCCCGGCCCGTTCGATCTTCGCCCGCACGTTATTCATGTCCTCACGGCTTTTCTCCAGCAGGCTTTTCACCGAGCTGTGCCCGGTGATGCCACGGGCCATCGCCACGCCGCCAATCGCCACCTGAATCAGACCGAACACGCCGCCACGGCGCAGGCCTTTGCCGACCATGATGACGCCACCGGCCAGCGAGCCGATGCGCTCCCAGCCCTGGACGTTCTGCTCGGTCGGGCTCTGGAACGGGGTGGAATCGATACGTTGGACGCGTTTGAGTTCGGTCATGATCTGTCTCCCAGGCAATGTGCAATAGATAGATAAGCTGACTGCCGCAGCGGCCGGCTCGTTCCATCGGATGTGCGACGTTTCAGCGGAATTTCGGCCCGGAGCGGGTATTCAGGCCCTTGGCCATGCGGTCGTAGAGCACGACGTTGACCGTGGCTGCCAGATTCATGCAGCCGGTGGTCGGGATGTACACGACGTCTTCGCACCAGTCGCGGATCTCTTTATCCAGCGAGCCGTCTTCCGGGCCGAAGATGTACAGCGCACGATCCGGGTGGGTGTATTCGGGCAACGGGCGGGCGCCCTCGACCAGTTCCACGGCGACCGGGACGCAGTTGAGCGGGAGGATCTTTTTCAGGTCGTCGATGCCGATCAGCGGAATGTCGTAATGCACGCGCTTGGTATCGGTGACGAAATCGGCGGCGCGTTCATAACGCTTGCCGGTGTAGAACACCGACGCCACGCCGTAACAGCCTGCGGCGCGCATCACCGAACCGACGTTCTCCGGTGATTTGGGGTTGTACAAACCAATGCAGCTGTAACGTTTGTCTGCCACGAGCGGGGTGCCTTCGGGAAAAAGAGGGCGATTATACGGGGATTGGGGGAGGGCGGGCAGATTCGAGATCTGTTGTGTCTGGTCTGGCCTCATCGCTGGCAAGCCAGCTCCCACAGGTATCTTGGGTGTTCACAAAATTTGTGAGCGACCAAAATCATTGTGGGAGCTGGCTTGCCAGCGATGGGGCCAGTAATGGCAATGAAGATCAGTCTTCTTTTTTCATCAACCCGGCGAGGGCAGCAAACGGATTATGCGTGGCCTTGGCGATTTTTGGCGTGCTCAGCGAGCCGTCGCCGAAATATTGCTGGTCGGTGTAGCGCGAGTGTTCGTTGTCGTGGCAGTACAGGCACAACAGCTCCCAGTTCGAGCCGTCCTGCGGGTTGTTGTCGTGGTTGTGGTCGCGGTGGTGCACGGTCAGTTCGCTCAGGCGCTTGCCGGAAAACTCACGGGCGCAGCGGCCGCAGACGTGCGGGTACATCTTCAGGGCCTTGTCGCGGTAGCCCATTTCCTTGTCGCGCTGGTTGTCGGCAAGGATGCGATCGAGCTTCGACGTGTTGGTCGGGGTGGACGAACTCATGGGTTCACCTTTGTAAAAAGACTAATGACGGTTATGTGCAGAGTTTAGCTCAGCCCTTGAGCTTCTCGGCAATCCAGATCGTGTGGCGGGTGCCCTTGTTGCCGTGGGCGAACACCTGGACTTCTTCGGCCTTGAACCCGGCCTTCTTCAATTTGTCGGAAAACTGCCGGTCAGCGCTGGCCGACCACACCGCCAGCACACCCTTGGGGCGCAGCGCCTTGGCGCAGGCGTTCAGACCAGCGGCCGAGTACAGCCAGCTGTTGGCCTTCTGCGTCAAACCTTCGGGACCGTTGTCGACGTCGAGCATGATCGCGTCGAAGCCATTTGGCTCGCTTTGCAGCACATTGGCCACGTCGTCCTGACGGATCACCGTGCGCGGATCGAGCAACGGTCGCCCGGATTTTTCACCGAGCGGCCCACGGTTCCACTCGACCACGCCGGGCACCAGTTCGGCGACCACCACTTCGGCACCCTTGCCCAGGTGCTTGAGCGCCGAGGCAAGCGTGAAGCCCATGCCCAGACCGCCAATCAGCACCCGCGAATTCGGCCGGCCGGCGACCTTGCGGCAAGGGATCTCGGCCAGCGCATCTTCCGAACCGTGCATGCGCGTGTTCATCAATTGCCCGCCGTCGCCACCCTGGATCTTGATGACGAAATCCTCGCCATACTCGAACAGGCACAGGGCGCCACCGTTGTCAGGGATCGGCGTGGTGTCGAGCAAAACGAAACGTTTCATGGAAATCTCTACAAGGGGGAAGGCAAGCAGGCCCGTTGGGAGTAGCCTGAGCGCAGACTAAAGGCCAAACGGAGCCCTTGATGAAGCGCACCATTCTAACGGTCATTGCCCTGGCCGCGCTCTCGATTACTGCAGTGCAGGCGCAGCAGACCATTCCGGTCAGCCCGACGCCGCAACCCGGCTCGCCGGGAACCGCCACACCGACGCCGTATCCGCAAATCACCCCGATCAGCGCACCGAAGGCCGGCGCCGGCAGTGGCAGCCCGCCGCTGGTGCCGATCGAAATGCCCAGCCCGCCGAGCAAGGATCAACCGGTGCCGGGCATCGAACCGGGCAGCACCAAGACCAAATCTCCCGGCGGTTAAACCTGTTGCGCCGCCAGTTGGCCGTCGGCCATGCGCAGACGTTTGGAGAGGGACACGGCGAGGGCGCGGATGATCTTGGCGGCGATCTTCGGCGCGTCGTTGAGCATTTTTTCCAGCGAGTCCTTGCCCAGGTTGAGCAGTTGGCAATTGCTCGCCGCGATGCAGGTGGCCGAGCGGCGTTCGCCATCGAGCACCGCCATTTCCCCGAACGCCCGACCGCTGCGCAGGGTGGCCATGGTGATGACCTGGCCGTCGGGGCCAGTCTTTTGCACGGCGACCTGGCCGGTGTGGAGGATGCACATGAAACTGCCGGCATCACCCTCACGGAAAATCGCTTCGCCCTCCGCCACGGTGCTGATGCTGAAGTAGCCCGAGGCCGCGGCGAAGTCCGCCAGTTGCAATTGATCGAACAGGCCACAATCCATCAGCCAGTCGCGAATTTCGTTGTTCAGTAAGGTCGGTTCTGACATGTCGTTGCGGTCTTTATTGTTTTCACGGTTTTCAGGCACTACACGGACCCCTGTGGGAGCGGGCTTGCTCGCGAATGCGGTGGTTCAGTCAATATCAGTGTCGACTGACCCACCGCATTCGCGAGCAAGCCCGCTCCCACAATGGGATCTGTGGTGTATCGACCACCGGGGTCTGGAGTTAAGACCCAAGTGACCGACGGAGTTCCTCAGGCCAGGCCCAAAACCTTGAACACAAATGCATATTCGAGCGCTACGTCACGTAATCCCTGATAACGCCCGCTCATTCCGCCATGCCCGGCGTCGAGTTCGGTCTTGAGCAGCAGCAGGTTGTCGTCGGTCTTGGTCGCGCGCAGTTTCGCCACCCACTTGGCCGCTTCCCAGTACTGCACGCGGCTGTCGTTGTAGCCGGCGATGACCAGGGTTGCCGGGTAATCCTGCGCTGTGACATTTTCGTACGGCGCGTACGCCTTGATCCGCTCGTAGACCTCCGGCTCTTCAGGGTTGCCCCACTCGTCGTACTCGGTGACGGTCAACGGCAAGTCCGGGTCGAGCATGGTGTTGAGCACGTCGACGAACGGCACTTCGGCAATCGCCACGCCGAACAGGTCCGGGCGCTGATTGAGCACCGCGCCAATCAACAGGCCGCCAGCGCTGCCGCCGCTGATCGCCAGTTTCTCGGCGGTGGTGATGCCGTTGAGGATCAGGAATTCGGCGCAGGCAATGAAGTCGCTGAAGGTGTTGTGCTTGTGTTCCTGTTTGCCGGCGCGATACCACGCCTCGCCCAGCTCACCACCGCCACGCACGTGGGCGATGGCGAAGGCCATGCCGCGATCCAGCAGGCTCAGGCGTGCGTGGGAGAACCACGGGTCGAGGCTGGAACCGTAGGCGCCATAACCGTACAGGTACAGCGGCACTGGTTTGCCGACCATTTCGCGTTTCATCACCAGACTGATCGGCACCTGCGTGCCGTCCGGCGCGGTGGCCCACAGGCGTTGGCTGACGTAGGCGTCGGCGTCGAACGGGCCGAGCACCGGGGTTTCTTTCAGGACGGTTTGCTCGCCGCTGGCCAGCAGCAATTGGCGCACCTGTGCCGGACGATTCAGCGCCTCGTAACGCAGACGGATGCGGTCGCTCTCGAACTCCAGGCTGTTCTGCACATAGAGGCTGTAAGCCGCGTCCGGCAATTGCACGCGATACGGCGTCTGGCCTTGCGGATGAACTTCGATGATCGGCAGACCGCCTTCGCGCAGGCTCAGGGTCATGGCCGCGGTGTTCAGCGTCACGCCGTCGAGCATCACCGTGTCGCTGTGCGGGATCAGCTTCTGCCAGTCGGCTTCGCTCGGTACCACACCGGTGTCCGGCGCCTGATACAGGGCGAAATTGATGCCGTCACGGTTGGTGCGGATGAACCAGGTCCACACGCCATCCAGCGCGCCGTGGTCGACATCGTATTCGTGATCCTCGACCCGTGGCGCCAGGCAAGTGAAGGGCAGGTGCGGCTGATGCGCGTCCAGCGCCCAGACTTCGCTGGTGGTCTTGCTGCCCAGGGTCAGCAGCAATTGTTGCTCGGAACTGGAGCGGTAGCAATGCAGGAAGAAACGCCCGTCCGGCTCGTGGAACACCTCTTCGGCGGCGGTGCCGTCGAGGCGATAGCGAAACAGTTTGTGCGGGCGATGGGTGTCGTCGAGCACACTGAAGAATAGCGTCAGGCTGTCGTTGGCCCAGGTCATGCTGCCGTCGCAGTCCTGAAATTCCAGTTCGCTGACCTTGTCATTGGCCAGCTCCTTGACGAACAGCGTGTAGATCTCGTCGCCCGAGGCGTCGACGCTGTAGGCCAGACGCTGGTGGTCGGGGCTGATGCTGAACGCGCCGAGCGAGAAGAAGCCGCCGTTGGCCAAAACGTTCGGGTCGAGCAGCAGTTGCTCGCGGCTTTCGTCGAGGATCAGGCTGTCGTCGGCCGGACGCGGGCAACGGTAATGGCGGGCGTACTCGTCACCCGCCGTGGTGCGCGTGTAATACAGATACGGGCCCCAGGGCGAGGGCAGGGACAGGTCGGTTTCGAGGATCCGGCCCTTGATCTCCTCGAACAGGCTTTCGCGCAGGCCGGCCTGATCGGCGGTCTGTGCTTCCTGATAGGCGTTTTCAGCCTTGAGGTAGTCGAGCACCGCGTCGGTGTCGCGTTCCTGCAGCCAGGCATACGGGTCGGCACCGGCTGCCTTGCGGGCGATCGGGGCGCGGATGACGTGGGCGGATTCGGGCATGGAAGGCTCTCGGACAGTATTCGGAATAATGGTGTTCGCGGTTGTTGAAACCGCCTCAGCCCCTGTGGGAGCGAGCCTGCTCGCGAAAGCGTTCTGTCAGATGACATTTGTTTCACTGACCCGGCG
>NZ_JBYSZP010000018.1:117528-133062 GCF_058787295.1 Pseudomonas sp. FW305-3-2-15-E-TSA4
TGAAACAAATGTCATCTGACAGAACGCTTTCGCGAGCAGGCTCGCTCCCACAGGGTATGCTGCGGGCCGTCTGGCATTGGGACAAGCCTGGCGGGCGAAAAGTCGTTACTATAAGCGCCTCTTTGCCTGCCTTGCCATGGACACCATGACCGAGAACGACTATCTGATCGCCTGGGGCCTCTACGCCTTTGCCGCTGTGGGCTGCCTGTTGGTAGGGATGCGCCTGACCCGCTGGATGTGGCGCTGGTTGCGCGAGCCGCTGCGGGTGCTGATGGCGGTGTTGCTGTTCAGCCCGACCATCATTGACCCGGTGAAAGCCAAGGTCGCGCCGTCGATCGCCATCACTGCGCTGGATCTGGCCTTCAAGGTCGGCAACAACGCCTGGCGAGCGGTCTCCGATCTGTTCATGTACGGCATGATTGCGTTCGGCATTTACCTGATCTTCGTGCTGATCCGCTTCCCGATCGAACGTGCCTCGCGCGCCCGCCGCGAGCAGGCCGAAGCCGCCAAGGCTGCGGCGCGTGCCGATGATCGCGACGACGATCAGCCGTTCGGCGCTGCCGGTGATGACCGCTATGGTCGCCCGCCGGTGCCGAACAATCCGCAGCGCATGCGCGTCGAGCCGCGTCTGTAAAACCGAGAGTCCGCACATGTGTGAATTACTGGGCATGAGTGCCAACGTGCCGACCGATATCGTGTTCAGCTTCACCGGCCTGATGCAGCGCGGCGGGCGTACCGGCCCGCACCGCGACGGCTGGGGTATCGCCTTCTATGAAGGCCGCGGCTTGCGTCTGTTTCAGGATCCGGCCGCGAGCAGCGAATCGGAAGTCGCCAACCTGGTCCAGCGCTATCCGATCAAGAGCGAAGTGGTCATCGGCCACATTCGTCAGGCCAACGTCGGCAAGGTCTGCCTGTCCAACACTCATCCGTTCGTCCGCGAACTGTGGGGGCGCAACTGGTGTTTTGCGCACAACGGCCAGCTCGCCGATTTCACCCCGATCAAGAGTTTCTACCGCCCGGTGGGCGATACCGACAGCGAAGCGGCGTTCTGCGATTTGCTCAACCGCGTGCGTGCAGCATTCCCGGAACCGGTCGATATAGAAGTGCTGCTGCCGGATCTGGTCGCTGCATGTGCCGAATACCGCAGCAAAGGCGTGTTCAACTGCCTGCTCAGCGACGGCGACTGGCTGTTCTGCTATTGCTCGACCAAACTGGCACAGATCACCCGGCGCGCACCGTTCGGCCCGGCGCGGCTCAAGGATGTCGATGTGATCGTCGATTTCCAGGCGGAAACCACGCCCAACGACGTGGTCACGGTGATCGCCACCGAGCCTTTGACCGAAAACGAAACCTGGACCCGCTACCAACCGGGCCAATGGAGCCTGTGGCGACGCGGCGAATGCGTCAGCCAGGGCACGACCGAATAAAGGATCTCTCCCCGATGTTGCTCAGTTATCTACGGCTGGTGTTGTTTGCGGCGGGCCTGTTGATCGGTGTCCAGGTGCCGGGTTTCATCAACGATTACGCCAAACGCGTCGAAGCCCATCTGATCGAAGCGCAGACCGGTCTGCGCGGTTTTCAGGGCACCGCCGAGCAGTTCTTCAAGGGCGACTTGCAGGCGCTGGTCGCGCATTACCGCGCCAGTGACGACCCGGTGTTTCGCAGCGATGCCGACAGCCTGAGCACTTTGCTCAACCGGCAGTTGGCGCTGGATAAACAGTTCCAGGCGATGCAGGGGCCGTGGTACATCCGCTTCCTGCAAGTGGTGCTGGCCGCCGACCCGGACATTCGCAAGGAAACCTGGAACGGCTACAGCTACCAGATCCTGCTGACCCCGGAAGCGATGATCTGGGGCATGAGCGGCGCGTTGCTGCTGTCGTTCGGCATCGAGTGCCTGATTCGTCTGATTGACTGGGTGGTGCTCGGCGGCCGGCGTTTGCGCCAGAGCCGGCCGATCGAAGACCGCGACGTGCGCGGCTTGTAAGGCTGGCCAAACCCCGTGGCGAGGGGATTTATCCCCGATGGGGCGCGAAGCGGCCCTCAATGGTGTGTCAGATCAACCTGATTGCTCAGGTTTCAGGACTGCTGCGCAGCCCATCGGGGATAAATCCCCTCACCACAGGTGTGATTACTGAGTGAGGGTGATGTACTTTTCACCCACCTTGCGCGCATACCCCGCCAGCACCTGCTGACACAACGTCACCATCTCCTCGACCCACTCCACGCCAACTCGCCACGACACCACCACCTGCAGATTCGGCGGTCGCTGGTCGATGTCGAGCAAGGTCAGTTCACCCCGCGCCAGTTCCTCGGCCACCAGCACCGGTGGCAGCACGCCAATCCCAAAACCATCACGCAACAGCCGGGTAATCGCCGACACCGAATTCACGCAGTTCAGCCGCGGCGCCAACACACCGTTGGCCTGCATCAAAGCCAGCAGATCCTGATGCGGTCGGGAGTTTTTCGAGTAGGTGATGATCCGTTCCTGCGCCAGTTCGCCGAGGTCAGCGTACTCGCGGTTGTAGATCGAATTGCTCGCAACGATCCAGCCCAGCGGATGGCTGGCCAGCTCGAGGCTGCGCACGCTTTCGTGGCGCACCAGATCGGTTTGCAGAACGATGTCGAGAAAGCCTTTTTGCAGCTGATCGCAGAGGTTAAGCGAAGTATCCGCCACCAGCTCGATTTCTACCCGTGGATACAGATCGGTCATCTGCGCCACCAACGGGCTGAGCCAGGTGTGGATCACCGTGTCCATCACCCCGATACGCACCCGGCCGACCTTGCTCGAACGGGTCTCGATCGATTGCTTCAGCGCCGACATCGTATCGAGCATTTGCTCGGCGTAATCCAGCACCTTCAGGCCTTCGGGTGTCAGGCTGACGCCGCGTGAATCGCGCAGAAACAGCTTCACCCCCAGCTCGCCTTCGAGCACCGCGATGCGGCTGGAAATCGACGCCTGGGTGGTGAACAGCTTGTCGGCGGTCAGGCGAAAACTCTTCAGCCGGGCGACCCAGACAAAGGTCTCGAGAAACTTCAGGTTCATGGCAACGGCTCGGGTGACAAATTTTTCTTATGCCTAAGGCGGGTTTTTATTCGTTGGACGCAGCAGGGCCAGGCGACGAAAAATCGGCGCATCCGGTTCCCACGATAGGCGTCGTCGGAACTTCGAACAAGACCAATAAAAGCCTGCGGAGACTTGCCATGCGTGCGCCCGACACCCTCGACCTCCCCAAGAACACGGCCCGCCCCGGACCGTTCGACTGGTATCGCAACATCAATCAGCAAGAGCGTCGTACCTTCTGGAGCTGCAAGATCGGCTATGGCCTGGATGGCATGGACACGCAGATGCTCAGCTTCGTGGTACCGACCCTGATCGCCATGTGGGGCATCACCACCGGACAGGCCGGGCTGATTCACACCAGCACCCTGATCGCTTCGGCCATTGGTGGCTGGGTGGCGGGGATTCTCTCCGATCGCATCGGCCGTGTGCGCACCCTGCAACTGACGGTGCTGTGGTTCGCCTTCTTCACTTTCCTTTGCGGCTTCGCCCAGAACTACGAGCAACTGCTGATCGCCCGCACCCTGATGGGCTTCGGTTTCGGTGGCGAATGGACCGCTGGCGCGGTGCTGATCGGTGAAGTGATCCGCGCCAAGGATCGCGGCAAAGCGGTGGGCATGGTGCAGAGCGGTTGGGCCTTGGGCTGGGGATTGACGGCGATTCTGTATGCGCTGCTGTTCTCGGTGTTGCCGCCGGAAGATGCCTGGCGAGCGCTGTTCATCCTCGGCATCGTCCCGGCGATTTTCGTGATCTTCGTCCGCCGTCTGGTGAAAGACCCGGAGATCTATCGCGAAGCCAAGGCGGCGCAAACCCCGCAGAATCCGGCGAAGTTCTACGAGATCTTTGCCCCCGGCATGCTGTTCACCACGTTCCGTGCTTCCTTGCTGACCACCGGTGCGCTCGGCGGTTACTACGCGATTACCTCGTGGCTGCCGACCTTCCTGAAGAATGAACGCGGCTTGAGTGTGCTCGGCACTGGCGGGTATCTGGCGATGGTGATTGTCGGCTCCTACGTCGGCTATGTGATCAGCGCTTATCTGACCGATCTGCTGGGACGTAAAAAGAACTTCATCCTGTTTGCGGTCGGTTCGTTCACCATCGTCTTGCTGTACACGCAGATGCCGGTCAGCAACGGGGTGATGCTGTGGCTGGGCTTTCCGCTGGGCTTCTTCGCTTCGGGAATTTTCAGCGGCATGGGCGCGTTTCTCACCGAGCTGTTTCCAACGCGAATTCGCGGCTCGGGGCAGGGCTTCTGCTACAACATCGGTCGGGCGCTGGCGGCTTTGTTTCCGCTGCTGATCGGCTTGCTCAGCCAGAAGGTGCCGTTGAGCGTTGGGATCGGTGCGTTTGCTGCGGTGTCCTACGGCGTGGTGATTCTCGCCGCACTGAGCCTGCCGGAGACCCGTGGCAAGCAACTGGATGCGCAGTAACTGATAACCTGCCGGGCAAGCGTCCTACAGATAAAAAGACAAGAAGCTACAGGAGTGTTCACCGTGAGCCGCCTGCTATTGAATTGTGATATCGGCGAGAGTTTCGGCAGCTGGACCATGGGTCTGGACGCCGAGGTCATGCCCTTCATTGATTGCGCCAACGTGGCCTGCGGCTTCCATGCCGGTGACCCGAGCATCATGCGCAAGACCGTCAGCCTGGCCCTGAGCCACGGCGTGCAGATCGGCGCGCACCCGGCCTATCAGGATCTGGTCGGTTTCGGCCGGCGCTCCATGGCCTATTCCGCCCAGGAACTGCAAGACATCCTGCATTACCAGATCGGCGCGCTCGACGGCATCTGCAAGGCGCAGGGCGGGCGAGTCAGTTACGTCAAACCCCACGGCGCGATGTACAACGACATGATGGCCAACCCGGTGCAATTGCGGGCAGTGATTCAGGCTGTTGCCGCCTACGATCGCAGCTTGCCGCTGATGCTGATGGCCACCCGCGACAATTCAGCGGCGCAGCAACTCGGTGACGAATACGGCGTGACCCTGTGGTTCGAAGCCTTTGCTGATCGCGCCTACGACAGCGCAGGTCGACTGGTCTCGCGGCAACTGCCGGGCGCAGTGCATCACGAAGCAGAAAAAATCATCGAACAGGCGCTGACCATCGCCCGTGGCGGCGAGCTCGTCGCCAGCGACGGCAGCGCGCTGCACCTGCAGGCCAACACCTTGTGCGTGCATGGCGACAACACCAGTTCGGTGGCCGCCGTGCAGCGCATTCGCGAGGCCCTGAATCAGCAGAGCGCGCCATGAGTCCACGGATTGAAGTGGTGGCCCTCGACTGCCTGATGCTGCGCCTGTTCGATGAAATTGCCGAATCCAACATGCCGTGGATGCTCGCCGCCAGTGAGCGCTTGCGCGCGGTGTTTGGCGCGCAGTTGATCGACCTGGTGCCGTCCTACACCACGTTGATGGTGCATTACGATCTGACCGCGCTGAGCCCGAGTCAGGCGCGTGAATTGATCGCTGAAGCCTTGATCGACCTGTCGCCGAATGCGCGCACCGGCGGCCAGTGCCATGTGTTGCCGGTCTGGTACGACCTGAGTGTCGGTCCCGAACTGAGTCTGTTGGCGCAGCGCAGTGGATTGGCGGTGCAAGAGGTGATCCTCCGTCACAGCGCGCGTGAATATCAGGTGTTCGCCCTCGGCTTCGCGCCGGGATTCGCCTTCATGGGGCTGGTGGAAGAAATCCTCGCGGCGCCACGTCTGGACACCCCGCGCAAAAAAGTTGCGGCCGGCAGCGTCGGCATCGCCGAACGGCAGACCGCGGCTTATCCGGTGGTGTCCCCCGGTGGCTGGAACCTGATCGGCCGCACCCCGGCGAAACTGTTCGACCGTCATCGCGACGGCTACAGCCTGATGCAACCCGGCGACACCGTGCGTTTCGAAGCGGTGAGCCACGCCGAGTTCATCAACCTGGGCGGCGATGACACGCCACTGGAGGCGCTGGCATGAGCCGACTGACAATTGAAGCGAGCACGCCGCTGTGCCTGTTGCAGGACGCCGGGCGCTTCGGCGTGCGCCATTTGGGCGTGACCCAGGGCGGCGCAGCGGATTGGAGTTCGATGAGTTGGGGCAATTGGTTGCTCGGTAATGCGCTGGATCTGCCGGTGATCGAAATCACCCTCGGCGGGTTTGCCGTGGTGGCGCAGGAGGATTGCCTGCTGGCGCTGGCCGGCGCTGATCTTGGTGCGCAGATCGATGGGCAGGCGCTGGCGCCGTGGCGCAGTTTCAAACTGGGCAAAGGCCAGACATTGAAGTTCACTCAACCGCTGCTCGGTGCCCGGGCTTATCTGGCGGCGCCCGGTGGTTTCGACGCGCCGCAGGTGCTGGGCAGCAGTGCTACGGTGGTGCGCGAAAAACTCGGTGGATTGGATGGTATGGGGTTACCGCTGACCAAGGGCGCGACGTTGAGTTATCGCGGTGCGGTTCTGCAGGTGCGTGAAGTGCCGCTGGCGCATCGACCTGATCTGCGCCTCAACGCGCCGCTGGATCTGGTGCTTGGCGCACAGATCGGCCAGTTCAGCGGGCAGAGTCTGTTTGATGTGTTCAACAGTCCGTGGACGCTGGACAGTCGCGCTGATCGCATGGGCATTCGGTTGCTGGGCAAGGCGTTGCAGTATCAGGGCCGGCCGATGATTTCCGAGGGTATTCCGCTGGGTGCGGTGCAGGTGCCGCCGGATGGACAGCCGATTGTGCTGCTCAATGATCGGCAGACGATTGGTGGCTATCCGCGCTTGGGAGCGTTGACGCCATTGGCGCTGGCGCGGCTGGCGCAGTGTCTGCCGGGGGCGCAGGTGCGGTTTAGGCCGGTGGTGCAGGAAGTCGCACATCGCGAGCATGTCGAGTATTTGCAGCGTTTCATAATTAGCTAAGGGCTTCGCGAGCAGGCTCGCTCCCACATTGGAATGCATTTCACCTGTGGGAGCGAGCCTCCTCGCGAAGAGGGCATCACTGACAACAAAGATTACTTGGACAGAAATCGCATCCCTTCCTCAAGCCCACGCAACGTCAGCGGATACATCTGATCCTCGATCAAATCGCGCACGATATTGGTCGACGAGGTATAGCCCCAGGTGTCCTTCGGATAAGGATTGATCCAGATAAGCTTCTTGTACTTTTCCATGAAGCGCTGCATCCACAGGTAGCCCGGCTCTTCGTTCCAGTGCTCGACGCTGCCGCCGGCCTGGGTGATTTCGTAGGGTGCCATGGCGGCGTCACCGATGAAGATCACTTTGTAGTCGGCGCCATACTTGTGCAGCAAATCCTGCGTCGAGAAACGCTCGGACGTGCGGCGCAGGTTGTTCTTCCACACCGACTCATAAATGAAGTTGTGGAAGTAGAAGTACTCCAGATGCTTGAACTCGGTTTTGCACGCCGAGAACAGCTCCTCGCAGATCTTCACGTGCGCGTCCATCGAGCCGCCGATGTCGAACAGCAGCAACAGCTTCACTGTGTTGCGCCGCTCCGGGCGCATCTGAATGTTCAGCAGGCCGGCGTCCTTGGCGGTGTGGTCGATGGTGCCGTCGATGTCCAGCTCTTCCGCCGCACCCTGACGGGCGAATTTGCGCAGACGACGCAGGGCGACCTTGATGTTGCGCGTGCCCAGTTCCACCGAATCGTCGAGGTTCTTGTACTCGCGCTGATCCCAGACCTTGACCGCTTTGCCCTGACGCTTGCCGGCATCGCCGACCCGAATGCCTTCCGGGTTGAAGCCGCCGGAGCCAAACGGGCTGGTGCCGCCGGTGCCGATCCATTTGTTGCCGCCGGCGTGGCGTTCCTTTTGTTCTTCGAGGCGCTTCTTGAACTCTTCGATCAGCTTGTCCAGGCCACCGAGGGACTGGATCTGCGCCCGTTCCTCGTCGGTCAGCGAGCGCTCGAATTCCTTGCGCAACCAGTCTTCGGGAATCAGCGCCTGCAAGTGATCGTCGAGCTTTTCCAGGCCATCGAAGTAGGCGCCGAATGCGCGGTCGAACTTGTCGAAATGCCGTTCGTCCTTGACCAGAATCGCCCGCGACAAGTAGTAAAACTCGTCCATGTCGGCGAAGGTCACGCGCTGCTTCAGCGCGTTGATCAGGTCGAGCAGTTCGCGCACCGACACTGGCACCTTGGCTGCACGCATTTCATTGAACAGGTTGAGCAACATGGCATCAGCCTCTTAGCGAGAACCGCGGCGGCTCATGAACGCCAGGCGCTCAAGCAACTGCACGTCCTGCTCGTTCTTCACCAGCGCACCGGCCAGCGGTGGAATGGCCTTGGTCGGATCGCGTTCGCGCAGCACCGCTTCGCCAATGTTGTCGGCCATCAGCAGCTTCAGCCAGTCGACCAATTCCGAGGTCGACGGCTTCTTCTTCAGGCCCGGCACCTTGCGCACGTCGAAGAACACGTCCAGCGCTTCGCTGACCAGATCCTTCTTGATGTCCGGGTAGTGCACGTCGACGATTTTCTGCAGGGTGCTGCGGTCGGGGAAGGCGATGTAGTGGAAGAAGCAGCGGCGCAGGAAGGCGTCCGGCAGCTCTTTCTCGTTGTTCGAGGTAATGATGATGATCGGGCGTTTCTTGGCCTTGATGGTCTCGTCGATCTCGTAAACGTAGAACTCCATCTTGTCGAGTTCTTGCAGCAAGTCGTTGGGGAACTCGATGTCGGCCTTGTCGATTTCGTCGATCAGCAGAATCACCCGTTCTTCGGACTCGAAAGCCTCCCACAGCTTGCCCTTCTTCAGGTAGTTGCGCACGTCGTGGACTTTTTCGTTGCCCAGTTGCGAGTCGCGCAGACGGCTGACCGCATCGTACTCGTACAGACCCTGATGGGCCTTGGTGGTGGACTTGATGTGCCAGGTGATCAGCTTGGCGCCGAACGATTCGGCCAGTTGCTCGGCGAGCATGGTCTTGCCGGTGCCCGGTTCGCCCTTGACCAGCAGCGGCCGCTCCAGGGTGATGGCGGCATTGACCGCCAGCTTCAGGTCATCGGTGGCGACGTAGGCCTGGGTGCCTTCGAACTTCATCTGCTAATCCTCGAACGGTAACGCCGACCTGCACAGGCAGGGCGGGGGCGAAAAAATCGGATGCCCCGACTATAACGCGCAGCCCGGTCGACTGTGAACGCAGACGGCTTATTCAGTCTCTGAATGGGGCGTCACATGTTGACTCGGTTTCGGCCAGAGGCCAGTATTCAGGTATCGCCGATTTGGCGATAGACTGTCGGGCATGACGACTAAATACCGATTTCGCGACAAATACCGCATTCAGTTACTTGAGAAGGATCACCCGCCACCCCATGTCCACTTGATCGGTGGCGGAGTGGACGTGATGCTGAGCCTTGAAACCGTCGAAGTCATGACGGGCAAGGCACCGCCGCTGATTATCAAGGAAGCGCTGGCTTGGGTTGCGGCTCATCAAGCGCAACTGCTGGAGGACTGGAAACGATGTTACCCATGAAAAGGCCTCGTCTGACGGCTGTGCAGGCACTGTCAGGTTTTCGATTGAAACTGACCTTTATTGATGGTCAGGATCTGACCCTTGACCTGAGCCGAGACATCCACGCTTATCCAGGTCTGCAACCATTGCTTGATCCCGAAGTGTTTGCGGCTGCGACCCTTGACGACAATGGCTGGACGGTCGAATGGCTTGAGCCCGATATACAGATTGGCGCAGACACGCTTTATATGGATGCGCTGGCCCAAAACACTGTCGATGAAAACACTCGGATTTTCATCGATTGGCGTGCACGTACCGGACTCTCACTGAATCAGGCAGCCGAGGCGCTGGGTGTCAGTGCCCGCAGCATCAGCCGATACAGTAATGGGCGGGAGGCGGTGCCAAGGTCATTAGCCTTGGCTTGTCTTGGTTGGGACTCATTGCAGCAAAAGTCCACGCTGGCGGCTGAAGAATCTGGTCGATATGTCGTTAATCGTAAGAATTAGCCCGCATCCGGCTTAGGCCGCTCATACCGCGCATTGAAAGCCTGAATAAAGCCATTGCGCAAAATCTGCAAAAACGCTTCGAACGCGCTGATGTTTTGCTGATGCACGTTGCCACTGAGTTCGACCTTGGTGGCGAACTGGTTTTTGGCCTGGTTCTTCAGCACGGTTTCCGTGCCGCCGACGATCGCCTCCCAGACGGAGCGGAAGATGCTCTTGTCCTTGTTCTCCACGTCCTGCTGCCAGTTGAACACTTCGACGTCGCGCAGCAGCGGTTTGATGTAGCCAGTGACCTGGGCTTTTTTCGCCTGGGCTTCGATGACGACGTCGCCATGGCCGGCGTTGAAATCGAACTTGCCGTAGGCTGAGGCAAAGTCGTTCATGCTTTTGAGTTCGATGTCGCGGGCGCGCAGGCGGAACTGGAAGTCCTCAAAATTGCTCAGCGGATCGAAAGTGGCCGTGGTTTCCAGTGGTGCGTGGCCGAGCAGCTTGGCCTTGCCTTCGAAGCGGGCATCGCGCTTGCCCTGTTTGTCGACCACGTTGGTCAGGTTGTAGATGCTCGCCTCGACGTTGCTGGCGTTCATGTTGACCGGCGGTTTGGAGTTGAAATTGCGGAAAGTGATCTTGCCGTCGTGGATCTGCACCTCGTCGAGAGTGATCGGCAGCAACTTGCCCAGTTGCGCCCGCCAGTCGGTGCCTTTACCAGTCTGCGAGTTCTGCTTGTTGGGGCCGCCATCGACGAAGTTGACCTCGGGATTGAAGAATTGCACCTGTGCCACCACGGCATGGTCGTACCACAGCGAATGCCAGCTGACCGCCAGATCGATCACGGGCGCGTTGACGAACGGCACCGGCACCTTGCCGTCGACCTTGACGATCTTCAGGCCGTTGATCCGGTAGGCGCCGCGCCACAGGGCCAGATCGACGTCGGTGACCTGGCCGCGGTAGTCACCCATGTCGGCCAGTTTGCCGTTCAGGTAATCGCGCACCACGTAGGGCAGGGCGATGTGCAGGGCGATCAGCAGCACAACCACGACGGCAAAAATCCCTATTGGCCAGCTATAACGACGCTTCATGACAACAATTCCCGAACGATGTAAGCGATTGACTGTGGCGCGGCGCAGACGTTCGACCCGACTGGACTGCGCCCGGCAACAGGCATACCTTGAAAGGCTGAATTCAACGCTGCATAAGGACCCAGCCATGAGCCGTATTTTCGCTGACAACGCCCATTCCATCGGCAACACGCCGCTGGTGCAGATCAACCGCATCGCGCCGCGCGGCGTGACCATTCTGGCCAAGATCGAGGGGCGCAACCCCGGTTATTCGGTCAAGTGCCGGATCGGCGCGAACATGATCTGGGACGCCGAAAGCAGCGGCAAACTCAAGCCGGGCATGACCATCGTCGAACCGACGTCGGGCAATACCGGCATCGGTCTGGCCTTCGTTGCCGCCGCCCGTGGTTACAAATTGATGCTGACCATGCCGGCATCAATGAGCATCGAGCGGCGCAAGGTGCTCAAGGCCCTCGGCGCAGAGCTGGTCCTGACCGAACCGGCCAAGGGCATGAAAGGCGCGATCGAGAAGGCTGCCGAAATTGTTGCCAGCGACACTGGCAAATACTTCATGCCGTCGCAGTTCGATAACCCGGCCAACCCGGCGATCCACGAAAAAACCACCGGCCCGGAAATCTGGAACGACACCGATGGCGCCGTCGATGTGCTGGTCGCTGGCGTCGGGACCGGCGGAACCATCACTGGCGTTTCGCGGTATATCAAGAATACCCAGGGCAAACCGATTCTGTCGGTGGCAGTGGAGCCGGTGTCTTCGCCGGTCATCAGCCAGGCGCTGGCGGGTGAAGAGATCAAGCCGAGCCCACACAAGATTCAGGGGATTGGCGCGGGTTTCGTGCCGAAGAACCTCGATCTGTCGATGGTCGACCGGGTGGAGCAGGTCACTGACGACGAGTCCAAGGCCATGGCGCTGCGCCTGATGCAGGAAGAAGGGATTTTGTGCGGTATCTCTTGCGGCGCGGCCATGGCCGTGGCAGTGCGTTTAGCCGAGAAGCCTGAAATGCAGGGCAAGACCATCGTGGTGATTTTGCCGGACTCCGGTGAACGCTATCTGTCGAGCATGCTGTTCAGCGATCTGTTCACCGAGCAGGAGAATCAGCAGTAGTCGAATTGACTCAGATCAGCCAGGGTTCAGGATCGTTATGCTAATAAATGCTTTGTTGCGCAATTCTTAACACTGAATCTTGGGTTCAGCGGGTTTTTCCCGAGGCCGGTAGTGTTTATCATGGCCGGCTGCCATGCCGGCTATAGGGCATTGCGCAGCGTTGTCTTTATTCAAGGAGTCGTTGATGACCTTTTCGTTAGCCGCCAAGGTATTGGTGCTGCTGCTGTTTGTGGGCAGCATCCTCTATGTGCATTTGCGCGGCAAGGCGCGTTTGCCGGTTCTGCGCCAGTTCGTCAACCACTCGGCGCTGTTCGCCCCGTACAACGCGCTGATGTACCTGTTCTCCGGCGTTCCGTCCAAGCCATATCTGGATCGCAGCAAGTTTCCGGAACTGGATGTGCTGCGCGATAACTGGGAAACCATTCGCGACGAGGCCATGCACCTGTTCGACGAGGGCTACATCCGCGCCGCCGAAAAGAACAATGACGCCGGTTTCGGCTCGTTCTTCAAGAAGGGCTGGAAGCGTTTCTACCTCAAGTGGTACGACAAACCGCTGCCGTCGGCCGAAACCCTGTGCCCGAAGACTGTGGCGCTGGTCAGTGCGATCCCTAACGTCAAAGGCGCGATGTTCGCGCTGTTGCCAGGTGGCAGCCATCTGAACCCGCACCGTGACCCGTTTGCCGGCTCGCTGCGTTATCACCTGGGCCTGTCGACACCAAACTCCGACGATTGCCGGATCTTCGTTGATGGTCAGGTCTACGCCTGGCGCGACGGTGAAGACGTGATGTTCGATGAGACCTACGTGCACTGGGTCAAGAACGAAACCGAACAAACCCGCGTCATCCTGTTCTGCGATGTCGAACGCCCGCTGAGCAACCGCCTGATGACCCGTATCAACCGCGCCATCAGCGCTTGGCTGGGACGCGCCACCGCGCCGCAGAACCTTGATGATGAACGTGTCGGCGGCATCAACCAGGCCTACGCCTGGAGCAAGAACTTCAGCGACCGGTTCAGCGGCGTGGTCAAACAGTGGAAACGCCGCAATCCCAAGGCCTACCGCATCCTGCGTCCGGTATTGGCAGTGGTAGTGTTGACGTTGCTGGGGTATTGGCTGTTTGGTTGAAGCCGGATGTTGAAATGAAAAAAACGCTCCTTGTGAGCGGTTTTTTATTGTCTGTGAGTCAGCGGCGCCCGGCGAGAACGTTGGGTTCGTCTTCAATGCCTGTAATCAGTAACTGCAGAAAGCGCTGCTGATTGGCTGATAGCCCGGATGACACAATCTTTTCTTCTGTTTTGATTGATCTTTTCTTAGCGGGGGATTTCTTGACTGATTTGCGCATGCTCCCTCCCTCATTGATCATTACTTGAACTGTTTTCACGATACTTTACTCTCCACTGCTAGGACAAGACGACCTTCCAAATCAAATTTGAAGCCGAGCTTTGTATAAACAGGAATTGCTCCCTGCATTGGCTCCTGGACTTCAATGAACTTGCTGCCGACTATTTGGGCGAACTCATCGATGACCATCATTGCCAAGGTCCCGATACGATTTTTCAGCGGGTGAGAATCTCCGGGTCGCCCTTCCAATCGTACGATTCGAATACGTTGGCGGCTTTTGTTCGGATTGACGAAGCACAGTCCGCAGAGCTGTTCTTCGAACCAGATCGCGATATCCAGGGACAGGGGTTCTCGTGATTTCCATGCGGCAACCTCTCGCCAGCAAAAAAGTGGATTCTCCCAGAGCTCGAACGCGCTCAGTGCTATGGCGTCGATGGGTTCGAAGCGTACTTTCGACAAGTCTTGTCGCGCTGGTAGCTGCAATAGAGCTTTGGCGATGCTTGCCTGTTTCCTGGCCTGCGATTTGTACAACTGATACCGCAAATTCGTCCGTTCCCTTGGCATGTGATCCCGAGCATTCCCTGTCTCCCCATCAATGGGCCTATCCGTTGCTCATCAGCCTATGCGCCTGCCATCGAGCTGTCCCTGCTGGCCCTTTGTCCAAATCATTGCAATCCATGTCCCACGCTGGTTATAGTCGGCGCTCGTGAATCATCTGATTCACTCTCCAAACCCTTCAAAAAAGATCAGCCCCAATGCCTGCATCCCTCATCAACGCGGTAGTCGATTCAGCGGTCAACGCTGGCGTCGTGCCGTGCGGGAATCAGCAGCCTGGGCAGATCAGTCATTACCCTCCACCTGTCAGTAGCACGCCGGTGTGCGCCGTCGTATCACCGCCGGGCGTTGGCGTTTCGGGCTGATCGGCATTCTTTGCTGACCCCTGCGCCCGCCAGAAAAACCTACTGAATTTCAGCCTCGGCTGAGTTGGCTGTTTGCCTGACTACAGGTGGTATTCATGTTTGTCCTTTCGAAAAAATCCGCGCTCGCGGCGACGTCCACGAGCCTGTTCGTTCTACTGTGGAGCAGCGGGGCGATCTTCTCCAAATGGGGGCTGGCCCATGCCTCGCCCTTTGCCTTTCTGCTGATTCGCTTTGTGATCGCCCTGTGCGGGCTGCTGCTGTTGACGCCGCTGCTCAAGTTGAAGCTGCCCAAGGGCGGTCGGCCGATGCTGTTTGCGATTGCAACGGGCGTGGTGTTGTTGGGGGCGTATCAGATTTTCTATCTGCTGGCCCTGAACACCAGAGTCACACCGGGGGTGATGGCGACCATCATGGGCGTACAGCCGATCCTCACTGTGGTGTTGATGGAGCGCCAGCGCTCGGCGAGCCGGATGTTCGGTCTGGCGCTGGGGCTGGCCGGGCTGATCATGGTGGTTTATCAGGGTATCGGACTGGCGGGGATGTCCTGGGCAGGGATGCTGTTCGGTCTGTTGGCGCTGGCGAGCATGACGGTGGGCTCGATCATGCAGAAACGCATCACCGACAATCCCCTCGGCACATTGCCGGTGCAGTATCTGGCCGGGCTGTTGTTGTGCGGGATATTTGTGCCATTTCAGCCGTTCCATTTTGAACAGAGCACGGGTTTCATCGTGCCGGTGTTGTGGATGGGACTGGTGGTGTCGGTGTTGGCGACACTGTTGCTCTATCGCCTGATCGCCCGGGGCAATCTGGTGAATGTCACCAGTCTGTTCTATCTGGTGCCGGCGGTGACGGCGGTGATGGATTACCTGATTTTCGGCAATCGTCTGGCGGCGTTGAGTGTGCTGGGGATGCTGTTGATCATCGTCGGGCTGGCGTTTGTGTTCCGTAAAACTGCTTGAAAACCTTCAGGCTGCCCCAGGCATTTTCAGTGTCTGGGCCGGCCTCTTCGCGAGCAAGCCCGCTTGTGTCTGAGTAAGGGAATAAACTCTGGGGTGAGAGGGGTGGATGGCAAGCTGTGAGTCCGCGGTGCTTGAAGCACGAGTGGGAGCAAAGCTGCCATCCACCTTT
>NZ_JBYSZP010000019.1:0-120669 GCF_058787295.1 Pseudomonas sp. FW305-3-2-15-E-TSA4
GTACTTTAAACGTGATTGCAGGGGTGCGTTTATTGTGTGTGTGGAGAACCGGGATTGCTCCTGTAGTTTTGATGGTGTCTGGCAGGCCGCTTTCGCGAGCAGGCTCGCTCCCACAGTTGGAATGCGTGCATTCAGGTGGGAGGTTGGTCGGCTGGTAGGCCGTCATCGCCGGCAAGCCAGCTCCCACAATTTGACCGAGTGCATTCAGTTGGGGATTGGTCAGCTGTGAGGCTCGCTCCCACAGTTGGAATGCGTGCATTCAGGTGGGAGGTTGGTCGGCGGGTAGGCCGCCATTGCTGGCGAGCCAGCTCCCACCATTTGATCGAGTGCACTCAGTCAGGGACTGGTCGACTGTGAGGCCGCTTTCGCGAGCAGGCTCGCTCCCACAGTTGGAATGAGTGCATTCAGTTGGGAGGGTGATCGGCTTGACGAAAAACAGGGACGGGTTCATGACCCGTCCCTTTCGATTTGTGCGCTTCAGGCACGAGCCCGGCCAATCAGCTTCGGCAATCAGTCCCGCGCCAGCGCCTCGATCGGATCGAGGCGCGATGCATTGCGCGCGGGGACGAAGCCGAAGACGATGCCGATCAGCGTCGAGCAGATCACCGCCGTCAGCACCGAGGCCATGGAGAACACCATCTCCCACTCCTTGATGAACAGCGAAAACAGATGGCCGATGGCATACGACAGGGAAATGCCGATCGCCCCGCCAAGCAGGCAAACCATCACCGCTTCCACCAGAAACTGCTGACGAATGTCCGACTGGCGTGCGCCGACCGCCATGCGAATGCCGATCTCGCGCGTACGCTCGGTGACCGACACCAGCATTATGTTCATCACGCCGATGCCGCCGACCACCAGCGAAATCACCGCGATCAGCGACAGCAGCAAGGCCAGCGAACGGCTGGTTTTCTGCACGGTCTGCATCACGCTGTCGAGGTTGTTGGTGTAGAAGTCCTTGATGCCGTGGCGTTGCAGCATCAATTGGGTGACGTGATTTTCCACGACTTTGCTCGACTGGCCGTCCTTGATCCGTACGCTGATGCTGTCGAGAAAGCGTTGGCCCAGGATACGGCCGGCGGCGGTTTCGTAGGGCACCCAGACGTTGAGAGTCTTGCCGGAGGCAAACAGGTTTTTGTTCTCCGCTGCCACGCCGATCACCGTGCACGGCAGGTTGCCGATCAGGATCACCTGGCCCAGCGGATCGACACCCTCGCCGAACAACCGATGCCGGGTGTTGTAGTCGATCACCACCACCTGCGCCTGGCGCCGCGCATCGCTCTCGCTGAAGGTGATGCCTGCCTCCAGTTTGATTCCACGCACCTGGAAATACTGATCACTGACCCCGTTGATCTGCGCGTCGAGGTCGATGTTGCGGTAACGCAGAAGCATGCTGCGGCCGACCACCGGGGTGGCGCTGTCGACGTAATACAGCTGATTCAGCGCGGTGACGTCGGCCGGCACCAGTGTCTCGATCGATGCGGCGCGTTTGTCGCCGAAACTGCTGCCGGAATAGATATCGATGGTGTTGCTGCCGATCGCCGAAATGTCCTTGAGCACGTAGTTTTTCGCGCCCTCGCCGATCGCCGAAATCGACACCACCGAAGTGATGCCGATGACGATCCCGAGCATGGTCAGCAAGGTGCGCATGCGGTGCGAAATCAGCGCCACCCAGGCCATGTTGAAGGCCTCCTTGAACAGCCCGAGGCTGGCGACCAAACGGCGTGTCGCCGGTGGTTTGGGCGGCACCTCCTCTTCGTCCGACAGTTGCCCGGTGTCGCGCTGGTTGCGCCGGTCGCTGAGGATTTCACCGTCGCTGACTTCGATGATGCGTTCGGCGTTGGCCGCGACTTTCGGGTCGTGGGTCACCAGAATCACCGTGTGCCCGGCCGCGTGCAGCTCCAGCAGAATACGCATCACCTCTTTGCCGCTGGCGGTGTCGAGGGCGCCGGTGGGCTCGTCGGCGAGGATCACTTCACCGCCATTCATCAAGGCCCGGGCGATACTCACCCGCTGTTGTTGCCCGCCGGAGAGCTGGCTTGGGCGGTGAGTCAGGTGTCCGTCGAGACCCAGTCGCGCCAACAACTCGCGGGCGCGGGCGTGGCGCTGCGGTGCGGGGATGCCGGCGTAGATGGCCGGCATCTCGACGTTGTGCATCGCGCTCAGGTGCGGCAGCAAGTGATAGCGCTGGAAGATGAAACCGAAGTAATCGCGGCGCAGTTCGGCCAGCGCCTGATCGTCAAGGTCGCGGGTCTCTTGGCCGTTGATCTTGTAGCTGCCGGCGGTGGCGTAATCAAGGCAGCCGAGGATGTTCATCAGGGTTGATTTGCCGGAGCCGGAGGTGCCGATGATCGCCACCATTTCCCCGGCACTGATCGTCAGGTTGATGTTCTTCAGTGCGAGAAATTCACGGTCGCCGGCGGTAAAACTGCGGGTGATGCCGGTCAGTTGCAGCAACGCTTGCGTCATGCTCAAGCCCCCGCCACGGCGGGCAACGGATCACCGATCACCACCCGCTCGCCTTCGCTGAGGCCCTGATTGATCTGCACTTTGACGTTGTTGTTGATCCCGGTCTGCACGTTGCGCGACTGCGCCTGGCCCTTGGCGTCCAGCACCCGCACCGGAAAGCTGCCATCGGCGTTGCGTGGCCCGAGCGCGGCCACCGGCACGGTCAGCACCGATTGCGCGGTATCGAGGACGATGCGCACTTGCGCGGTCATCGAGATGCGCAAGCGATGGTCGGGATTGGGCACCTCGAACAGCGCGTTATAGAACACTGCGGTGTTTTGCTTCGGGGTGCCGGCCGGCGGCGTTTCGAGGAAGTTCTGCGGCGCCGGCTCAGTGCCGCGCAGCTTGCCGTAATAGCGTTTGTCCTCGCCGAGAATGGTGAAATACACCTGCTGCCCCGGCGCGATATGAATCACATCGGCCTCCGAGACCTGGGCCTTGATGGTCATGGTGTCCAGATCCGCCAGTTTCAGCAGGATCGGCGCCAGTTGGTTAGCGATCACGGTCTGGCCTTCCTGAGTGACGATGCCGACCACGTCGCCATCGATCGGCGCGACGATCCGCGTGTACGCGAGATTGACCTTGGCGGTGTCGATCTGGATGTGCGCACTTTTGATCTGCGCGTCCAGCGACAGCAGATTGGCCTGCTGCACCTCGTAGTCCGATTGCGCGGTTTCGAAGTCCTGACGCGAGATCGACGCGTCTTCCTGCAGGTTCTGATAGCGCTGGTAAATCGCTTTGGTCTGCTTGAGCTGGGCTTGCGTGGCGCGCTTTTGCGCCTGCAGGTTTTCCTCATCGACCTGCGCCTGACGCAGGGTGTTCTGCAGCACCAGCGGATCGATCTCGGCCAGCCACTGGCCCTTCTTCACCTTGTCGCCAACCTTGACCTTGAGCGACTTCAACTGCCCCGACACCTGGGCGCCGACATCCACTTGCTTGACGCCTTCCAGCAAACCGGTAGCTAGCACAGTGTTTTCGATATCCGAGCGTTCGACCGGGGCGGTCTGGTATTTCGGCGCTTCGGCCGGTGCCTGCACCGTGTACAGCACCAACCCGGCCACCGCCGCCAATGCCAACCCCATACCGACTTTGCGCAACTTCGACTTTTCCATAAATAACCACAAGTCCGTTCAGGGATGAACCCGGCCAGCGGCCGGGTCTTGATAGAACAACCACACTCAGGACAGCACTTCTCCGACCGTCAGCGCCAGGCCGTCATGCCACCACGCGGCGAAACTGAAGACGTTGGGCGCCTTGAGAATCGTGAAGTGGTTGCCCGGCCCGTACCACTCCGCCAGATCGCTGACCTGTCGCTGCCAGCCTTCGAGCATCGCCGCTTGTTCGCGCTGATTGCCCCACTCGTCCAGCGTCGGGTCATCGACCAGCACCAGCCGCACCGGCCCGGTGTAGGCCAGACGCGGTTGATAGACCGTGCGCAGCGCCGCGGCGAAAGTGCGAACCGGGCCGTGCATCGCATCCGGCGCCGCCCGCTCCGACAACACCCCGGCGCGCACCATGCCTGCGTGCAGCAGACGCAATTGTGTGGTGTCGTCGGCGTTGGCGAAGGTCGCAGGATCGATGCCCAGCGATTTGCCACAGGACAACTGCAGGGTGTCGATCAGCCGTTGCAGCGCGGCAGTGGCCGTGTACGGTTTGCCCGCCGTGCCGTCACCACCCGGCGCTTCGCTGTCGATCAACGTCAGCGAAGCCACCTCGCGCCCGGCCGCCTGCAACTGCGCGGCCATGGCATGCGCGACCCAGCCGCCGAACGAATGGCCGATCAGGTGCAGCGGCCCCTGCGGGTGGATCTGCTCGATGGCTTGCAGGTAGAACGCGGCAGCGGCTTCGACCGCGCTGTGCGGCACACTGACGCCGTCCAGCCCGCGCGGTTGCAAGCCGATGATCGGCCACTCCGGGCCGATCGCCTCGGTCAGGTGAATGAACCCGGTGACGCTGTCACCCGCCCCCGGCACACAGAAAATCGGCGCATACCCCGGCTGCCCGGTCTGAATCGTCAGCAGCGGTTGATACAGCGTCGGTTCCGGCGTCACCAGGGTTTCCAGCGCCTGGGTAATGGCCTGGCCAAGCGCTTGGATGTGCGGGTGCTTCATCATGGTCCGGTGATCGCCGGGGATGTCGATGCAACGCAGCAAGCCAATGTCGAAGCGCTCTTCCCAGCCGCGCGTCGGGCTCGGCAATGACTGGCCTTCCATCAGTTCCTGGGCACGGAACAGGTGGATCGGCTGGCTCGCCGGGCTGACCCGGTAATGCGCCAGCGCCAGACGATGCGCCGCTTCGCGATCAAAGTAATGCCAGGCGTCCGCCGCGCTGACCGTGGCCAGTTCCGGATCGGTCAGTTGCTGCGCCTGACAGCGCTTGAACAGCTCGGGGAAATCCAGCTGTTCGACTTGCGCTTCCAGCACTTGCACCGCCGCCAGCGCCGCCTCGGTTTCGGCACCCAGCATCAGCGAACGCCCTCGGCAATGGCCAAGTAACTGGCGCTTGTCGAGGCCCTCGCCGCTCCACATTGCCTTGTCCTGGGCGAGCGGGTTTGGCGCGTAGCTGTCGAGCATGCCGATGAAATCCACCGGCTCATCGAGGCCGAGCAATTGCTGCGCGACCTCATGCGCCAGCACCCCGCCGAACGACCAGCCCGCCAGCCGATACGGCCCGTGAGGCTGTACCGCGCGGATGATTCCGACCATGCGCTGCGCCATGCACTCAAGCGTGCGCAATTGCGCTTGCCCCAGCGGCACACCGGGCAAACCGTAAATCGGGAACTCGCCACCGATGTGCTGGGCCAGCGTCGGGAAATACACGTCCCTGCCGCTGAATTCATGCAGCAGAAACAGCGGCGTACCGTGCGCCCCGGCACGCACCACGACCAGCCCGTCAGGCTGACTGAGCGCCTCGCCCTGACTGAGCAGCGCGGCGGCAGACTCGATGCTCGGATACTGGAACAGCTCGGCCAGCGACAGTGGCAGCCCGGCCCGTTGCAGCAGATTGACCAGCTTCACCGCCAGCAACGAATGCCCACCGAGTTCAAAGAAGTTGTCGTGCCGTCCGACCTGTTCGACGCCAAGCACCTCGCCCCAGATCTGCGCCAGCGCGGTTTCGACTTCCCCCTCGGGCGCCACGTATGGGCGGTTGATCACCGCGTCTGCACCCGGTTCCGGCAAGGCTTTGCGATCAATCTTGTCGTTTGGCGTCAGTGGCAACGCGTCGAGCAGCACAAACGCGCCCGGCACCATGTACTCCGGCAAACGCTCCAGCACATGGCTGCGCAAGGTATCCAACGATGGCGCGTCGATGCCGGCGCGCAAGCTGTACCAGGCCACCAGACGCTCATCGCGCACCATCACCACCGCTTGGCGAACCGCCGGATGTTCGATCAGCCGCGCCTCGATTTCCCCCGGCTCCAGACGCAAGCCACGCAGCTTGATCTGGAAGTCATTGCGGCCGAGGAATTCCAGTTCCCCATGATTGTTGTAGCGCGCCAGATCGCCAGTGCGGTAAAGGCGATCCCCCAGCACAAACGGGCTGTCGATGAAGCGCTCGGCCTGCATCTCCGGCAGTCCGTGATAACCACGCGCCACGCCGACGCCGCCAATGTGCAACTCGCCGCTGACGCCTTGCGGCACCGGTTGACCGTACGCATCGAGCACGTACAAACGCGTGTTACTCAGAGCCTTGCCGATCGGCACCACGTTTTCCGGCACTGGCATGTGCGGTTCCAGCGTCCAGCCCGTGCTGTCCACCGTGGTTTCAGTCGGGCCGTAAACGTTGTGCAACCGCACCCACGGCAGGCGATCGCGCACTTGGCGCGCCAGCGCCGCGCTGAGTTCACCGCCGCCGTTGAGCACATCGGTCAGGCTGGTGCATTGCTCGACACCGTCCTGCTCGATGAACTGCTGAAGCAACGCAGGGACGAACTTGACCACCGTCACCTGCTGCTCACGAATGGTCTGCACCACATACGCCGAATCGCGGTTGCCGTCCGGCCGTGCCAATACCAATCGCATCCCCGAACACAGCGGCCAGAAGATCTCCCACACCGAACTGTCGAAGCTGAACGGCGCTTTTTGCAGCAGCGCGCCGTGTTCGGTCGGCGGCGAAATCTGCGAACCCCAATGCACCATGTTGCAGGCGCTGCGGTGTTCGATCATCACCCCCTTCGGCAACCCGGTAGAGCCCGAGGTGTAGATCATGTACGCAAGATTTGAAGCACTGAGGCTCGGCACTGACGAATCGTGATCCGGCAGGTGCTGCCAGGTACTGCGGTCAAGGTCGATCACCGTGGCGGCCGCCTCATCGAACAGTCCGCAAGTAGCGGTCTGCACCAGCACCGCGGTCGGCGCGCTGTCCTTGAGCATGTAGGCCAGACGCTCCACCGGATACCCCGGGTCCAGCGGCACATAAGCACCACCGGCCTTGAGAATGCCGAGCAGACCGACCACCAGATCCAACCCGCGCTCGACGCAGATCGCCACCCGTGCATCCGGCTGCACACCGAGTTCGCGCAGATGCTGGGCCAAACGGTTAGCACGCTGATTGAGCTCGCGGTAAGTCAGGGTTCCCTGCGCGGACTGCAGCGCGATGGCGTCCGGTTTGCGCCGCACCTGCGCTTCGAACAAGCCATGCAACGGCTGCTCCAGCGGACAATCAACGGCGCTGGCATTGAAATCGACCAGCAAACGCTGCTGCTCCTGCGGTGCCAGCAACGGCACTTGCGCAAGCACTGCCTGATCATCGTTGACCAGCGCCGCCAGCAGCCGCTGGAAGTAGCCGACAAAACGATGCACCGTTGACTCATCGAACAAGGCCGTGGCGTAGCGCAATGAGCCGCGAATCCCGTCGGGCGAATCGCCGAGGCTCAGTGACAGGTCGAATTTCACAAAGTGGCTGTCGCCGGCCACCCCTTCCAGGGTCAGGTCGCCGAGGGTCAGGCTCGGGCCGTCGTTGTTGTCCCAACTGAGCATGGTCTGGAACAACGCGCTGTGCGACAGACTGCGGACTGGTTTGCTGATGTCCACCACTTGCTCGAACGGCAGATCCTGATGCGCCTGAGCGCCCAGAGTCCGCGCTTTGACCCGCGCCAGCAGCGCCTCGCCGCTCGGCTCACCCGAGGTGTCGATGCGCAGCGCCAGGGTGTTGACGAACATGCCGATCAGGCCTTCGATCTCGGCGCGGGTGCGGTTGGCCACTGGCGAGCCGATCACCACGTCGCTCTGCCCGGACAACCGACTGAGCAACATCGCCCAGGCGCTCATGATCACCATGTACGGCGTCACCGCGCGACGCTGACACAAGGCTTTCAAACCGGCGCTCAAGTGTTGATCGAGCAGCATGTCGACGCGGCTGCCGGAATAGTCCTGCTGTGACGGACGCGGACGATCGGTGGGCAGGGTCAGCAAGGCCGGCGCGCCGGCCAGGGTCTGCTGCCAGTAATCGCTTTGACGCTGCAGGACCTCGCCACTGAGCCAGCGCCGCTGCCACACCGCGTAGTCGGTGTATTGCAGCGCCAGCGGCGGCAGCGGATCGTCTTCGCCACGGCTGAACGCTTGATACAACGCGGCCAGCTCGCGAGTCAGCACGCCCATCGACCAGCCATCGGCGATGATGTGGTGCAGCGTCAACAACAGCACATGATGATCATCAGCCAGACGCACCAGACGTCCGCGCAGCAGCGCATCGTGCTGCAGATTGAAGGAGGCGCAGGCCTGCTCTTCGATCAGGCCGCGCAAGGCGTTGTCAGCCTGCGGGTGCTGACGCAAGTCTTCTACCGCCAGCAACAGACCGCTCTCGGCCGGCAGAATAAGCACCTGCGGCTGATCGTCGATCTGGCTGAAGCGGCTGCGCAGGGTTTCGTGACGCGCGACGATACGTGCCAGTGCCCGTTGCAGCGCGTCTTCATCCAGCCGACCGCGCAGGCGCAGACCGACCGGGATGTTGTAGGCGCTGTGGCCGCCGTCCATCTGCGCCAGGAACCACAGGCGTTGCTGGGCGAAGGACAGCGGCAATGCCTGATCACGCGGTGCCGGCAAAATCTCCGGCAAGGTGCTGCGTCCCGCCCGGCTCAGCACCTCGGCGACAGCGGCCAGCTCGGGATTGGCGAACAGCTCGGCGAGTGTCAGCTCGACGCCCAACTGCTGGCGCACCTGCGACAGCATGCGCATCGCCAGCAACGAATGCCCGCCCAGTTCGAAGAAGTTGTCGTGACGACCGACCTGTTCGAGCTGCAGCAAACTGGCCCAGATCCGCGCCAAATGGTGTTCCAGTGCCGAGATCGGCGCGACATACAGCCGGCTGAGCATCGCTGCCTGGGTCGGCGCCGGCAGCGCCTTGCGGTCGACCTTGCCGTTGTTGTTCAACGGCAGCCCATCCAGTTGCACCCACGCGCTCGGCACCATGTATTCCGGCAGTCGCGCCAGCAACTGCGCATGCAGATCGGCGCTGTCCAGGCGCCCGACGTGCGCGGTGTAGTACGCCACCAGGCGGGTGATGTCCTGACCATCGCGGCGCGCCAGCACCACGGCTTCCTTGATCCCCTGGCAGTTGAGCAGGCGGTTTTCGATTTCGCCCAACTCGATACGGAAACCGCGAATCTTCACCTGATCGTCATTGCGCCCGACGCAATCGAGCTGCCCCGGTGCCAGCCAGCGTGCGAGGTCGCCGGTGCGATAAAGCAACGCACCCGGCTGCTCGCTGAACGGATCACGCAGAAACTTCTCGGCAGTCAGATCCGGGCGATTCAGATAACCCAGCGCCACGCCCTGCCCGCCAATGTACAACTCGCCGGTCACGCCCATCGGCACCGGTTGCTGATGCGCGTCGAGCACATACGCCTGGGTGTTGGAGATCGGCCCGCCAATCGGCACGCTCTCGGCGTTTTCCGCCACTTCACGCACGTCAAATGTCGTGGCGTAAGTGGTGGTTTCGGTCGGGCCGTAGCAATGCACCATGCGCAACTGCGGCGCCTCGGCCAGCAGTCGACGGAACGCTGCCGGATCGCCGCGTTCACCGCCGCACAACAGAATGCGCAGGTCTTTGAGCGCCTGCGGAATCAACTGCACGTACTGGTTGAACAGCGCCGTGGTGACGAACAGCACCGTCGCCCCGGAGGCGCTCAATTCATGGCCGAACGCGTTCGGATCAAGCAGGGTCTGGTGATCGATGACCACCACGCGCCCGCCGTTGAGCAGCGGCCCCCAGATGTCCATGGTGCTCGCATCGAACGCCGGGTTGGAGGCGAACACCACGCGGTCCTGCGCATTGAAATCGGCGTAACCGTTGTTCAGCACCAGGCGGCCGATGGCGCGGTGCGGCACCATCACGCCTTTCGGGGTGCCGGTGGAGCCGGAGGTGTACATGATGTACGCCAGCGACTCCGAGGACTGCGCCAGGTTCGGGTTGTGCGTCGGTTGGCCGCTGAGGGTCACGCGGTCGAGGTCGATGCGTGGTGCGACGTAGTCGATGACTTCGCTGCTGAGGGTCAGCAACGCTGCGGCCTGACAGTCCTCGACCATGAACGCCTGCCGCTCGCTCGGCGCGTTGATGTCCAGCGGCACATAGGCCGCCGCGCACTTGGCAATCGCCAGTTGCGCCACCAGCAGCTCCAGTGAACGCGGCAACAGGATCGCCACGTGGTCGCCCGGCTGCACGCCCTGGCTGATCAAGTGATGCGCCAGACGGTTGGCCTGGGCGTTCAGCTCAAAGTAGCTCAGCGAATGCTCGCCATGCACCGCCGCCACCGCCTTCGGATGTGCCGCTGCCTGCTGCTGGAAAATCCCGTGCACGGTCAGCGTTTGCGGGTACTCGCGCGCCGTGGCGTTGAAGTCGTAGAGCAAGCGCTGACGCTCAGACTCGGCGAGTAACGGCACCCGCTCCAACGCCGTCTGCTCATCGTTGACCATCGCCGCCAGCAGGCGCTGCAAGTAGCCAACATAACGCTCGACGGTCGCTTGATCGAACAACGCCGTCGCGTATTCCAGCGATCCGCGAATCACCCCGTTGACCTCACCCAGGGTCAGGGTCAGGTCGAACTTGGCCACCCGGCCCGGCGCGGCCACACCTTCGAGGCTCAGATCGCCCAGCACCAGGTTCGGGCCGACGTTGCTGTCCCAGCTCAGCGTGCTCTGGAACAACGGGCTGTGCGCCAGACTGCGCGCCGGCCGGGTGATTTCCACCACTTGCTCGAACGGCAGATCCTGATGCGCCTGTGCCTCCAGCGTGCGCGCCTTGACCCGCGCCAGCAGCGTGGCCACGCTCGGCTCGCCCGAGGTGTCGATGCGCAGGGCCAGGGTGTTGACGAACATGCCGATCAGGCCTTCGATCTCGGCCCGGGTGCGGTTGGCCACCGGCGAGCCGATCACCACGTCGGACTGCCCGGACAGACGACTCAGCAACAGCGACCAGGCACTCATCAGGGTCATGAACAGGGTCACGCCGTGACGCTGACTCAAGGCTTTGAGCCCGGCGCTCAGACGCTCGTCGAGCCGCACTTCGACGCTGCTGCCGGCGAAATCTTGCTGTACCGGACGCGGACGGTCGGTGGGCAGGGTCAGCAAGGCCGGCGCGCCGTCGAGGGTCTGCTGCCAGTAATCGCTCTGCCGCTGCAGCACTTCACCGCTGAGCCAGCGCCGCTGCCACACGGCGTAGTCGCCGTATTGCAGGGTCAATGGCGGCAATGGATCCGGCTGACCGTGACTGAAGGCCTGATACAGCGCCATCAGCTCACGGGTCAGCACGCCCATCGACCAACCGTCGGCGACGATGTGATGCACGGTCAGCAACAGCACATGATGATCGTCAGCCAGACGCAGCAGGCGACCGCGAATCAGCGGATCGTGCTGCAGATCGAAGGCAGTCGCGGCTTCCTGCGCGAGCAGTGCCTGCACCGTGGCTTCGGCCTGTGGATCCTGGCGCAGGTCTTCCACTTGCAACAGCAGACCGCTATCGACCGGTGCAATCGTCACCTGCGCCTGATCGTCGACGCTGACGAAGCGGCTGCGCAGGGTTTCGTGGCGCGCAACGATCTGCGTCAGCGCGCGCTGCAAGGCTTCGACATCGAGTTGCCCGCGCAGGCGCAGGCCAAGTGGAATGTTGTACGCCGAGTTGCCGCCGTTCATTTGCGCGAGGAACCACAGGCGCTGTTGGGCGAAGGACAGCGTGCCGTCACGCGGCACCGCTACGATCTGCGGTTGGCTACTGACCTGCGCTACGCACAGGCATTCGGCGACCGCCGCCAGTTCAGGGTTGGCGAACAGATCAGCCAGCACCAGCTCCAGTCCCAGTTGCTGACGCACCTGCGCGACCATGCGCATGGCCAGCAGCGAGTGGCCGCCGAGTTCGAAAAAGTGATCATGCCGGCCGACCCGATCGACCTGTAGCACCTCGGCCCAGATCTGCGCCAGCGCGGTTTCCAGCTCACCTTGCGGCTCGATGTATTCGCGGGTGAATAGCGCAGTCAGGTCAGGTTTCGGCAATGCCTTGCGATCAACCTTGCCATTGGCGGTCAGGGGTAACGCGTCGAGCCGGACAAACGCCGCCGGCACCATGTACTCAGGCAATTGCGTGAGCAGGTGCGCGCGCAAATCAGCGACGCTCAACGATGCGCCCTGCTCGGTGTAATACGCCACCAACCGTGGCTGACCGGGTTCGTCCTCACGGGCCAGCAACACCGCATCCTGAACACCGGGGAGCTGATTGAGCCGGGTTTCGATCTCGCCCAACTCGATACGCACGCCTCGGATTTTCACCTGATCGTCGTTGCGCCCGAGGTATTCAAGCGTGCCGTCCTCGTGCCAGCGCGCAAGGTCGCCGGTGCGGTACATACGTGCATTTGGCAGGCTGCTGAACGGATCGCGCAGAAAGCGTTCGGTGGTCATCTGCGGACGGTTCAGGTAACCACGGGCCACGCCGGCACCTCCGACATACAACTCGCCGATCACCCCCAGCGGTACCGGGCGTTGCCGTGCGTCGAGCAGATACACCATGGCATTGCTCACCGGTTTACCGATATGCAGCACCTCGCCCGCCGCAATCAGGCCGGAGGTAGCGACCACCGTAGCCTCGGTCGGGCCATAGTTGTTGATCACCCGGAACGGCTGGTTACGGTTGAACTGACGCAGTCGATCGCCGCCGATCAACAGGGTTTTCAGGGTTGGATGCGCCGGCTCCTGACTGAAGGCGTATTCGGCCACCGGGGTCGGCAGGAAGCTCACGTCCAGCGGCTGCGCCCGCCACCAGGCGAGCAACGCGTCGATGTCTTCGTTGCCGTCATGGTTTGGCGCCAGATGCACGGTCGCACCCACGCACAGCGCCGGCCAGACCTCCCAGGCCATGGCGTCGAAACCGAACCCGGCCAGGCTTGAGGTAAGGCTGCCGGCGTGCAGATCGAAGGCCGCGCAGTGCCAGTCCACGAGATTGCTCAGCGTCTGGTGCTCGACCATCACGCCTTTCGGCAGACCGGTGGAGCCGGAGGTATAGATAACGTAAGCCAGGTGCTGCGGGGTCAGGGCCGGCAGCGACGGGTTGTCGATTGGCCCGTTTGGCCACTGGTGCAGATCAAGGTCGATCAGCGGCACCGACAATGCCGGCAGGCGTTCACGCAGATCGCTTTGGCTCAGCACCGCGACGGGCGCACTGTCTTGCAGCATATAGCTCAGGCGCTCTGCCGGGTGCGCCGGATCCACCGGCACATAACCGGCGCCGGCCTTGAGAATCGCCACCAGCCCGACCAGCGTATCAAGACCGCGTCGGGCGACGATGGCCACGCGATCGTCAGGCTGTACACCCGATGCAATCAGATGATGCGCCAGACTGTTGGCCTGCCGGTTCAACTCGGCATAGCTCAGCGAAGCACCGGCAAACACCGCCGCCAGCGCCTGCGGTCGTTCAAGCGTTTGTTGCTCGAAACGCTGGGCAATCGTCAGTCCCTGTGGGTAATTGGCGCGGGTCGCGTTGAAGCTGTGCAACAACTGCTCGCGCTCCGCATCCGGCAGGATCGACAGGTGCTCGAAACCTTGATGCGGCGCGTGTTCCAGCGCATCCACCAGCCTGTGCAGGGCGCATTGCAGATAGTCGCAGGTGCGCCGCGCATCGATGCCGGCACCGGCCAGCGCCGTCAGGCTGAAACCTTCACCGAGATCGTCGACACTGAGGGTCAGGCGATAGTTGCTGTGTTCTTCGGCCTCAAGCAATTGCATGCCTTGCCAAGCCGTTTGGGCCTCGGCAGAACCGCCACCCGCCGCGGCTCCGTGGCGATAATTGAACAAAGTGCTGAACAATGGCGTGGTCGGCGCCATGGCGCTGCAATGCTGGATGCGCGCCAGTTGCGCGTGTTCGTGCTGCAGTAACTGACTGAGCCGTTGATGCGTCGCCAGTGCCGCGCCCTTGACGCTGTGCGCACGCAGATCGATGCGCAATGGCAAGGTGTTGATGAACACCCCGAGCGCCCGTTCGGCGCCCTCGCCGCCCTGCAAGCGACCGAGCAATACCGTACCGAAAACCACGTCATCGCGACCGGACAACTGCCCCAGAACCTGCGCCCACGCCAGGTGCATCAGGCTCGCCGCGCTGACACCCAGACGCCGCGCCTGACTGCGCAGGTCGCGGCTCAGCGCGGTGTCGAGGCTCAACTGTGCCTGCGTGGCCAGCCCTTCCGGCGCCGGGCTCTGCCCGTAAGGCAAGGTTGGTTCGTCGACGTCACCGAGCATCTTGCCGAAGAACTCTTCGTGCTGCTGGTCACTCAACCCGGACAGGGTATGCGCCACATAATTGCGATACGGCACCGGCTCGGCCAGACGCTGCGGCTGGCCGCTGAGGAACGCCTGCATTTCGTGTTGCAGCACCTCCAGTGCCACATGGTCCATCACCAGGTGATGGAACAGCAACAACGCCACCACCCGCTGATTGGCTGAATCCCACGCGTGCACTACGCGCATCAGCGGCGCCTGATTGACGGCCATGCGGTACTGCGTGGCGTCGAAACGCCGGCGCAATTGCTCCAGTACATCGCCGTCCGCGCCATTCAGCTCCAGCGCTTCACACACCAGCGGCGCCTCACGCCAGACCACTTGCACCGGGTCTTGCAACCCGTCCCAGAACAGCGAAGTGCGCAGGATGTCGTGACGCTGGATTACGTTCTGCAAGGCTTGAGTGAAGGTGTTCAGGCGTTGTTCATCGGCAAACGCGAACTGCGCCTGCAACACGTACGGATCGCCCTGTGCGGCGGACAAATGGTGGAACAGGATGCCGGTCTGCAACGGCGCCAGCGGATAAATATCCTGCACGTTGGCCACGCCGCCGGGGATGCTGGCGACGATGCGGTCGATGCTCGGCTGGTCGAGCGCCACCAGTGGCAACAACTCGGGAGTGATGCGCGTGCAGTCCGCAGTGATCAGGTTGGCCGCGACTTCGGCCTCGGGCTCACCGCCCACGGCAGCGGCCAGCGCGGCGAGGGTCGGCTGGTTGAACAGCACGCGAATGTCGGCGCTCAGGCCGGCACGGCGCATCCGCGCCACCAGATTCACCGCCAGCAGCGAGTGACCACCCAGTTCAAAGAAATGATCGTGGCGGCCTACCCGCTCAACCTTGAGCAACTCAGCCCAGAGCTGGGCAAGAGCGATTTCCACTTCACCGACCGGGGCTTCGTATTCACGGGCGGTCAGCGCCGTCAGATCGGGGGCCGGCAGCGCCTTGCGGTCGAGTTTGCCGTTAGGGCTCAGCGGCAATGCATCGAGATGCACGAACACGGCGGGCACCATGTAGTCCGGCAGGTTTTCCAGCAAGTGGCCGCGCAGTGTTTCAATTTCCAGCTGTGCGCCGGTGTAGTACGCCACCAGACGCTTGTCGCCCGGAACGTCTTCGCGGGCCAGTACGGCGGCTTCCTGCACGCCATCGATCTGGGTCAGGCGTGCCTGGATTTCACCGAGTTCGATACGCAGGCCACGGATCTTCACCTGATCGTCGTTACGGCCCAGGTATTCGATATTGCCGTCCGGCAGATAGCGGGCGACGTCGCCGGTGCGGTACATCCGCCCATTACTCTGGAACGGGTCGTTGAGGAAGCGTTCGGCGTTCAGTTCCGGGCGATTCAGATAACCGCGCGCTACCTGCACGCCACCGATGTACAGCTCGCCGACCACGCCGTGCGGCACCGGTTGTTGCTGGGCATCGAGGATGTACATGCGGGTGTTGGCGATCGGTTTGCCGATCGGCGTGTTGTCCGGGGTGCTTTCCAGCGGCCCGGCGCAGTTCCACGCGGTGACGTCCACTGCGGCTTCGGTCGGGCCGTACAGGTTGTGCAGTTCGCTGCCCGGCAGTTGCTGTTTGAAGCGCCGCACCACGCTGCCCGGCAGCGCTTCGCCGCTGCACATCACTTGCCGCAGACTGCTGCAACGTGCGGTGTCGGCGTGGGCGAGAAATACATCGAGCATCGACGGGACAAAGTGCAACGTGGTGATGTGTTCGCGTTCGATGATTTCGCTGAGGTATTGCGGATCCTTGTGCCCTTCAGGTCGGGCCATGACCAATCGGGCGCCAGTCATCAGCGGCCAGAAGAATTCCCAGACCGAGACGTCGAAGCTGAACGGGGTCTTTTGCAGCACCGTGTCGGCAGAACTCAGTTGGTAAGCGTCCTGCATCCACAGCAAGCGGTTGACTACGCCGCTGTGCTCATTGATCACGCCTTTCGGTTGGCCGGTGGAGCCGGAGGTGTAGATCACGTAGGCGGTGTGGTGCGGGTTCAATTCAGCGAGCGAAAGGTTTTCCGTCACCAGCGCTTGCCAGTGCGGCTGATCCAGATCGATCACCGGCACGCCAACGTCACCGAGCAACGAACGCGTCGCCCCCTGCACCAGCACCGCCAGCGGCGCGCTGTCTTCCAGCATGTAAGCCAGACGCTCCAGCGGATACGCCGGGTCCAGCGGCACATAACCGCCGCCAGCCTTGAGGATCGCCAGCAGTCCGACCACCATGTCCAGACCGCGCTCGACGCAGATAGCCACCCGTGAGTCCGGCCCTACGCCCAATTCGCGCAGGTGCCGCGCCAGTTGATTGGCCCGGGCGTTGAGTTCGGCATAAGTCAGTTGCTGTTCTTCAGCGACCACCGCTGGCGCCTGCGACGAGCGCGCCACTTGCGCCTCGAACAAGCCGTGAATGGTCTGCTCAAGGTTGTAATCGACCGCCGTGGCATTGAACTCGACCAACAAGCGCTGCTGTTCTTCCGGCGCCAGCAGCAGCGCCTGTTCCAGCAGCGCCTGATCGTTGGCGACCATCGACTGCAACAGACGCTGGAAGTAACCGACGAAGCGCTCGACCGTGCTCTGGTCGAACAACGCCGTGGCGTATTCCAGCGCACCGCGAATGATGCCGTTGGACTCACTGAGGCTCAACGACAGGTCGAACTTGGCGAAGTGGCTCGGCTCGGCCACGCCTTCCAGCGTCAGTTCGCCGAGGGCCAGCGCCGGGCTTTCGAGGCCATCCCAACTGAGCAAGGTCTGGAACAACGGGCTGTGCGCCAGGCTGCGCACGGGCCGGGTGATTTCCACCACTTGCTCGAACGGCAGATCCTGATGCGCCTGCGCTTGCAGGGTTTGCGCCTTGACCCGCGCCAGCAGCGCTTCGACGCTCAGCTCGCCCGAGGTGTCGATGCGCAGCGCCAGGGTGTTGACGAACATGCCGATCAGGCCTTCGATTTCGGCGCGGGTGCGGTTGGCCACCGGCGAACCGATCACCACTTCAGCCTGCCCGGACAAGCGGCTGAGCAGCATCGCCCAGGCACTCATCAGCGTCATGTACAGGGTCACGCCGTGGCGCTGGCCCAAGGCTTTGAGCCCGGCGCTAAGGCGCTCGTCGAGCACGACGGCAACGCTGCTGCCGGCATAGTCCTGCTGCGCCGGGCGCGGCCGATCGATCGGCAGCATCAACAGCGCCGGGGCACCAGCGAGGGTCTGTTGCCAGTATTCGCTCTGACGCTGCAGCACCTCGCCGCTGAGCCAGCGCCGCTGCCACACCGCGTAGTCGGTGTATTGCAGCGCCAGCGGCGGCAATGGATCCGGCTGGCCATGACTGAACGCCTGATACAGCGCCATCAGTTCACGGGTCAAAACGCCCATCGACCAGCCGTCAGAGATGATGTGGTGCAGGGTCAGCAACAGCACATGGTGATCGTCGGCCAACCGCACCAGTCGCCCGCGAATCAACGGATCGTCCTGCAAGTCGAACGGCCCGGAGGCTTCGCCCTGAATCAGCGCCTGCAGGGTTTCCTCGGGTTGCGGGTGCTGACGCAGGTCTTCGACCCGCAGCAGAAGACCGGTATCCACCGGGGCGATCAGCACTTGCGCTTCGTCGTTGAATTGGGCGAAGCGGCTGCGCAGGGTTTCGTGGCGGGCCACAATGCGCGCCAGCGCGCGTTGCAGCGCCGCGTCGTCGAGACGGCCACGCAGCCGCAGGGCCACGGGAATGTTGTAGGCGGTGTTGGCGCCTTCCATTTGCGCGAGGAACCACAGGCGTTGTTGGGCGAACGACAGCGGCAACGCGCCGTCACGCGGGACCGGCACGATCTGCGGTTGCGCACAGCGTCCGGCCTCGTTCAGCACTGCCGCGACCGCCGCCAGTTCGGCGTTGGCAAACAGATCGCTCAGCGCCAGCTCGACACCCAGACGTTGGCGCACTTGCGAGACCATGCGCATCGCCAGCAACGAATGCCCGCCGAGTTCGAAAAAGTGATCCTGGCGCCCAACCCGCTCGACCTGCAGCACGTCGGCCCAGATCTGCGCCAGCGCGGTTTCCACCTCGCCTTCGGGCGCTGCGTACTCGCGAGTGAACAGCGCCGCCAGATCCGGCGCTGGCAAGGCCTTGCGGTCGACCTTGCCGTTGGCGGTCAACGGCAGCGCAGCGAGTTTGACGAACGCCGTCGGCACCATGTATTCCGGCAACCGGCTGAGCAGTTGCGCGCGCAACTCGCCCACCGGCAGCGCTTCGACCTGCGGCTGTTCGGTGAAGTAGGCCACCAGGCGCGGCTGGCCGGGTTGATCTTCGCGGGCCAGCAGCACCGCCTCCTGAATCCCCGGCAACTGGTTGAGGCAGGTTTCGATTTCCCCCAGTTCGATGCGCACGCCACGGATCTTCACCTGATCGTCGTTGCGCCCCAGGTACTCGATGTTGCCGTCCTCGCGCCAGCGTGCAAGGTCGCCGGTGCGGTACATCCGCGCATTCGGCAAGGGGCTGAACGGGTCACGCAGAAAGCGCTCGGCGGTCATGTCCGGGCGATTCAGGTAGCCACGGGCGACCCCGGCACCGCCAACGTACAACTCGCCCGCCACGCCAAGCGGCACCGGGCGCTGCTGTTCGTCGAGCAGGTACACCGTGGCATTGCTTAGCGGTTTGCCGATGTGCAGCGCGTCGCCGCTTGCTACCCGCCCTGAGGTCGCGACCACTGTGGCCTCGGTCGGGCCGTAGTTGTTGATCACGTCGAAATGCTGATTGCGATTGAACTGCCGCAAGCGGTCGCCGCCGATCAGCAACGTGCGCAGGGTCGGGTGTTCGAGGTTCTGGCTGAAGGCGTATTCGGCCACCGGGGTCGGCAGGAAGCTCACGTCCAGCGGCTGCGCGCACCACCACGCGAGCAAGGCATCGATGTCTTCGCCGCCCTCGTGAGTCGGCGCCAGATGCAGGGTCGCGCCCACGCACAGCGCCGGCCAGACTTCCCAGGCCATCGCATCGAAACCAAAGCCGGCGAGGCTTGAGGTGTGGCGCCCGGCGCAGAGGTCGAACGCCGTGCAGTGCCAGTCGACCAGATTGCTCAAGGTGTGATGCTCGACCATCACGCCTTTGGGCAAACCAGTGGAGCCGGAGGTGTAGATCACGTAGGCCAGGTTCGCGGTGCTCAGGCCCGGTACCTGCGGGTTTTGCGTAACCGTCAGCGGCCAGTTGCAGTGATCGAGGTCGAGCACCGGCACGTTTAGCGCCGGCAGTCGCTCGCGCAAATGACTTTGGGTCAGTACGGCGACTGGGGCGCTGTCGTCGAGCAGGTAGTTCAAACGCTCGGCCGGGTGCGCCGGGTCAATCGGCACGTAACCGGCACCAGCCTTGAGGATCGCCACCAGTCCGACCAGGGTGTCCAGCCCGCGACGGGCGACGATCGCCACGCGGTCATCCGGTTTCACGCTCAACCCGATCAGGTGCTGCGCCAAGGCGTTGGCCTGACGATTGAGTTCGGCGTAGGTTAGTTGCGCGTCGGCAAACACTGCCGCCAGCGCGTCCGGCCGTGCGGCCACCTGCGCCTCGAAACGCTGCTGAATGGTCTGTGCCGTCGGGAAATCCACATGGGTGGCATTGAAGCCGAGCAGCACCTGTTCAAGCTCTGCCGCCGGCAGAATCGGCAGTTGGTTGATCGGTGTCTGCGGCGCCTGCTCCAGCGCGAGCACGAGGTTTTCCAGCGCGCAGTGCAGGTAATCGCAGATGCGCTGCGGATCGGTCTGGGTGCTGGCCAGCAGGGTCAGGCTGAAGGCGTCACCGAGGTCATCGACACTCATCGTCAGCGGATAGTTGCTGCGCTCTTCGGAGTGCAACGTGGAGATACCGTCCCACGCCGCGAGGGTTTCGGCACTGGCGGTGGCGACGTTGTGGCTGTGGCGATAATTGAGCAGCGTGCTGAACAGCGGCGTCGGCGCCACCACATGACTGCAGCGCTGAGCCAGAGCCAGCGGTGCGTGTTCGTGACGCATCAGCGTGGTCAGCCGGGCGTGGGTGGCGTTGACTGCCGCGCGCACATCCTGGCCGTCGATATTCACCCGCAACGGCAAGGTGTTGATGAAAATCCCCAGCGCCCGGTCAATCGCTTCGGCGCCTTGCATACGACCCATCAGCACCGTGCCGAACACCACTTGCTGCTTGCCGGTCAGCGCGGCCAGCACCTGCGCCCAGCCGAGGTGAAACAAGCTGGCGACACTGACGCCGAGCGTCCGCGCCTGCGCCCGCAGGCGCTGGCCCAATAGCGCCGCGACCGGCACGCTGAGTTCGACGATTTCGCTGCCGTCACCTTGCACGTCCTGCAGGCCGTAAGGCAGCGTCGGTTCGTCGATGTCGCTGAGCATCTCGCGGAAGAACGCCTCGTGCTCGGCCTCGCTGACGCCCAGACGCGCCTGCGCCACGTAGTTGCGAAACGGCACCGGGCGCCCGAGCAGCCCACTCTGTCCGGTGAGGCACGCGCGCATTTCGTGGCGCACCACGTCGAGCGCCGAGTGGTCGAGCGCCATGTGATGGAACAACAGCGTGGCGATCACCCGTTGCCCGGCTTCATCCCAGGCGTGGGCCAGACGCATCAGCGGCGCCTGGGTAACGTCGAGGCGGAAGTGCCGGGCATCGAAGCGCTCATGCAGATACGCCAGAACGTCGCCATTTGCATCAGGCAGCGTCACCTCTTCCACCGGCAGTTCGGCCCGGCGCCAGACCACCTGCACCGGTGCATCCAGCCCTGCCCAATGCACAGCGGTGCGCAGAATGTCATGGCGATCGATCACGTTTTGCAGCGCTTGAGCGAACGCTTGAAAACGCTCGCGGCTGGCAAAGGCGAAATGCGACTGCATGACATACGGATCACCGTCACCGCCACTGACGTGGTGATACAGGATGCCTTCCTGCAACGGCGCCAGCGGGTAGATGTCCTGCACGTTGGCCGCGCCGCCGGGGGCTTGTGCGACGAGGTGGTCGATGGTCGCCTGGTCGAGTTCGACCAGCGTCAGCATCGCCGGGGTGATGCGCGTGGTGCCCGAGACGATGCCATTGGCCGGCACTTCGACCTGGCCATGCTTGCTGGCCGAGTACTGCCCGGCCTTGATCAGTTCGATCAGCGCCGGTTTGTGCTCGCGCAACAGCGCCAGCAACGCCGGGTCGTTCAACGCCTGTTTGTTGCCGTTGACCCGCAATTGGTCGTCCGCGACCGCCAGCTGAATATCTTTAGCCTTCAATGTGGCCAACAGTTCGATCACGTTCACAGGACGATCTCCATTCGTTCGGTAATTGCGGCGTAGCCGGCCAGGGTCGGATGTTCGAACAGCGACCTGACATCGGCTTCCATGCCTTCCTGACGCAGCCGGCCGATCAGACTGACCGCCAGCAGCGAGTGACCACCCAGTTCAAAGAAATGATCGTGGCGCCCTACCCGCTCGACGTTGAGCAACTCGGCCCAGAGCCGTGCGAGGGTGATTTCGACGTCGCCTACCGGGGCTTCGTATTCGCGCACCGGCAATGCGGCCTGATCCGGGGCCGGCAGCGCCTTGCGGTCGAGTTTGCCGTTGGGGCTCAGCGGCAGTGCAGCGAGATGCAAGAACAGCGCGGGCACCATGTAGTCCGGCAGGTGCTCCAGCAAGTGGCTGCGCAGCACGTCGATTTCCAGGCGTGCCCCGGTGTAGTACGCCACCAGACGCTTGTCGCCGGATGCATCTTCGCGGGCCAGTACGGCGGCTTCCTGCACGCCATCGATCTGGGTCAGGCGTGCTTGAATCTCGCCAAGCTCAATGCGCAGGCCACGGATCTTCACCTGATCATCGTTGCGGCCCAGGTATTCGATATTGCCGTCCGGCAGATAGCGGGCGACGTCGCCGGTGCGGTACATCCGCCCATTGGCCTGGAACGGATCGGTGAGGAAGCGTTCGGCGTTCAGTTCCGGGCGATTCAGATAACCGCGCGCCACCTGCACGCCACCGATGTACAGCTCGCCGACCACGCCGTGCGGCACCGGTTGTTGCTGGGCATCGAGGATGTACATGCGGGTGTTGGCGATTGGTTTGCCGATCGGTGTGTTGTCCGGAGTGCTTTCGACCGGCCCGGCGCAATTCCACGCGGTCACGTCCACCGCGGCTTCGGTCGGGCCGTAGAGGTTGTGCAATTCGCTGCCCGGCAGTTGCTGTTTGAAGCGTCGTACCACGCTGCCCGGCAACGCTTCGCCGCTGCACATGACTTGCCGCAGGCTGTTGCAGCGTGCGGTGTCGGCGTGGGCGAGAAACACGTCGAGCATCGACGGCACGAAGTGCAGCGTGGTGATGTATTCGCGTTCGATGATTTCGCTGAGGTACAGCGGATCCTTGTGCCCCTCGGGCCGGGCCATGACCAACCGGGCGCCGGTCATCAGCGGCCAGAAGAACTCCCAGACCGAGACGTCGAAGCTGAACGGCGTTTTTTGCAGCACCGTATCGGCAGCCGTCAGTTGATAGGCGTCTTGCATCCACAGCAAACGGTTGACCACCCCGCGATGTTCGTTAATCACGCCTTTCGGTTGGCCGGTGGAACCGGAGGTGTAGATCACGTAGGCGGTGTGCTGCAGAGTCAGTTCAGCGAGCGATAGATTGTCCGTCGCCAGCGACTGCCAGTGCGGCTGATCCAGATCGATCAGCGGCACCGCTACATCGCCGAGCAACGAACGCGTGGTTCCCTGCACCAGCACCGCCAGCGGCGCGCTGTCCTCCAGCATGTAGGCCAGACGCTCCAGCGGATAAGCCGGATCCAGCGGCACATAACCGCCACCGGCCTTGAGGATCGCCAGCAGCCCGACCACCATGTCCAGACCGCGCTCGACGCAGATAGCCACCCGCGCATCCGGCCCTACACCCAATTCGCGCAGGTGCCGCGCCAGTTGATTGGCCCGGACATTGAGTTCGGCATAAGTCAGTTGCTTTTCATCAGCAACCACCGCGGGCGCCTGCGGCGAGCGCGCCACTTGCGCTTCGAACAGACCGTGAATGGTCTGCTCAAGGTCGTAATCGACGTCAGTGGCATTGAACCCGAACAGCACCTGCTGGCGCTCGGCATCCGCCAGCACCGGCAGGCGGTTCAAGGCCTGCTGCGGTGTCTGCTCCAGCGCCTCGACCAGCCCCGCCAACGCCTGCTGCATGTAGCCACACAGCCGCGCCGCGCCAATCGGCGAAGGGGTCATGGCCGTGAGGTCAAAACCCTGACCCAGGTCATCGACGTTGAAGCTCAGCGGATAGTTGGTGCGCTCCTCGCTGGACAGGTTCTCGATGCCTTGCCAGGCCAGGCGATTGGCTTGCAACTGTTCTGCGCTGACGCTGTGCCGGTAGTTGAGCATGGCGCTGAACAGCGGCGACGGCGCCGCCACCCCGCTGCAACGCTGGGCCAGCGCCAGTGACGCATGTTCATGGCCGAGCAATGCCGTCAGTTGCGCGTGGGTGGCGCGCACCCCGGCACGCACCGAAACATCACCCAGATCCACCCGCAGCGGCAGCGTGTTGATGAACATTCCCAGACCACGATCAGCGCCGGTACCGCCCTGCATCCGCCCCAGCAGCACGGTGCCGAACACCACGCGCGCATATCCGGAAGTCGCCGCCAATACCTGGGCAAACGCCAGATGGAACAGGCTCGCGACGCTCACGCCCAGCTGCCGCGCCTGGCTGCGCAAACGTTGCGCCACGGCGTCCGGCAGGCGCTGACGGACTTCTTCGATGTCATGGCCGTCACCGTGCACGTCCAGCAGACCGAATGGCAGCGTTGGCTCGTCGATCTCGCCGAGCATCGCGCGGAAGAACGCTTCGTGTTCCTGCTCGCTGACACCCAGCCGGGTCTGCGCCACGTAATTGCGATACGGCACGGCGGGTATCAGGGCTTCGCCGTGACCGAAGAGCAGCGCCTGCAGTTCCTGCTGCACCACTTCCAGCGCCGTGTGATCCATGGCGATGTGATGGAACAGCAGCATGGCGACCACCCGGTCGTTGGCCGGATCTTGCGCATACACCAGACGAATCAGCGGCGCCTGACTGATGTCGATGCGGTAATGCCGCGCGTCGAAACGCTCATACAACTGCGCCAGAACATCATCGCCCGCCGTATCGAATGCAACCTCCTGCAGCGGCAGCTCGGCTTCGCGCCAGACCACTTGCACCGGTGTCGCCAACCCTTCCCAGACCACCCCGGTGCGCAGGATGTCATGGCGACTCATGACCTGACGCAGCGCGGCGGCAAAGGCCTGCAAGCGTTCAAGACTGTCGAATGCCAGGCGCGATTGCAGCAGGTATGGATCGCCGTGCGCGGCGCTCAAGTGGTGATAAAGAATGCCTTCCTGCAACGGCGCCAGCGGATAAATGTCCTGCACGTTGGCGGCACCACCCGGCACCGTGGCAACGATCCGCTCGATGCTCTGCTGATCCAGTTGCACCAGCGTCAGCATGTCCGGGGTGATATGCGTGCAACCAAACGGAATCAGGTTATCCGGCACCGCGACTTCGCGACCACTGCCCACCGCAGCGGCTAGCGCGGCAAGGGTTGGCTGGCTGAACAGCACGCGCACGTCGGTGCTCAGGCCGAGCTGACGCATGCGCTCGATCAGGGTCACCGCCAGCAGCGAATGCCCGCCCAGTTCAAAGAAGTTGTCGTGTCGACCGACCTGTTCGACCTGCAACACCTCGGCCCAGACCTGCGCCAGCGCGGTTTCCACCGGCCCTTGCGGCGCTGCGTATTCGCGGCTGAGCCAGGCGTCCTGATCCGGTTCGGGCAAGCCCTTGCGGTCGAGTTTGCCGTTGGCGGTCAGCGGCAGCGCCTCAAGCCGCACGTAAGCTGCCGGCACCAGTGCCTGTGGCAGACGCGCCTGCAGATGCGCGCGCAGCTCCTCGATATCGACTGTTGTACAAGCAGTAAACCAGGCGATCAACCGCGCCTCGCGCACCAGCACCACCGCGTCCTGTACTGCCGGATGGCTGGACAGCGCGGCTTCGATTTCACCCAGTTCAACCCGCACGCCGCGCAGTTTGACCTGATCGTCGTTACGTCCCAGGTATTCGATATTGCCATCGGCCAGCCAGCGCGCGAGGTCACCGGTGCGGTACATGCGCGCCTGCGGCTCGTCACTGAACGGGTCTTCGAGGAAGCGTTCGGCAGTCAGCTCGGGACGGTTCAGATAACCACGGGCGACACCCGCGCCACCGACGTACAGTTCACCGGCAACACCCACCGGCACTGGACGTTGCTGTTCATCGAGCAGGTAAACCCTGGCGTTGCTCATCGGCCGGCCGATGTGCAGCAGCTGTCCGGCATTGATTTGCCCGGAGGTCGCGACCACCGTGGCCTCGGTCGGGCCGTAGTTGTTGATCACGGCAAAGGTCTGCTCACGCGGGAACTGCCGCAACTTGTCGCCACCGATCAACAGCGTGCGCAAGGTCGGGTGACCCAGCTCACGACTGAAGGCGTATTCGGCAATCGGCGTCGGCAGGAAACTTACCTGCAACGGTTGCGCGCGCCACCAGTCGAGCAGTTCATCCAGGTGTTCGTTGCTGATCGACGGCGGCGGCAGGTGCAGGGTCGCGCCGACGCACAGCGCCGGCCAGACTTCCCAGGCCATCGCGTCGAAACCGCAACCGGCGACGCTGGCGGTGTGACTGCCGGCGCGCAGGTCGAATGCCTCACAGTGCCAGTGCACAAGGTTCTCCAGTGTCGCGTGTTCGACCGTCACGCCTTTCGGCTGACCGGTCGAGCCCGAGGTGTAAATCACGTAGGCCAGATGCGCCGGGGTCAGCGTCGGCAGTTGCGGATTGGTCTGCGGCAGGTGTTGCCAGAGGACGTTGTCCAGATCGATCACCGGCACCCGGCCCAGCAGCTCGCGGGTCGAACCCTGCGCCAGCACCGCCACCGGATCGCTGTCCTGCAACAGGTAGGCGATGCGGTCGGCCGGGTACGCCGGATCGACCGGCACATAACCGGCGCCGGCCTTGAGAATCGCCAGCAGCGCCACCAGCATCTGCGGGCTGCGCTGCAGGCACACGGCAATCCGGTCGTCCGGCTGCACGCCGAGGCCGAGCAGGTGATGCGCCAGGCGATTGGCCTGCTGATTGAGTTGCGCATAAGTCAGTTGCTGCGTGTCCTGCACCACCGCCAGTGCCTGCGGCCGCTGCTCGGCCTGCACTTGCACCAGCGCCTGAATCGTTGCACCGCGCGGGTATGCCGCCGCCGTCGGGTTGAAACCGACCACCAGGCGTTCATATTCCTCCACCGCAAGAATCGGCAAGCGGTTGAGCGCACGCTGTGGCGTCTGCTCCAGTGCGTGCACCAGATGTTCCAGCGCGGTGTGCATGTAGCCGCAGATCCGTTGCGCGCCGATCTGCGCCAGCGCCAGCACGGACAGGGAAAAGTCTTCGCCGAGATCGTCGACGCTGAGGGTCAGCGGATAGTTGCTGCGCTCTTCGCCACCGAGCAATTGCACGCCTTCCCAGATGCCCTGACCGTCACGCGGTTGCTCCTCGGCAGCGGTATGCCGGTAGTTGAGCAGTGCACTGAACAGCGGCGCGCCGGACACTGCGCTGCAGCGCTGGGCCAGCGCCAATGGCGCATGTTCATGGGCGAGCAGCGCGGTCAGCCGTGCGTGGGTTGTCTTGACCGCAGCGCGCACGCCTTCGCTGACATCCACCCGCAGCGGCAAGGTATTGATGAACACGCCGAGGGTGCGATCCGCGCCCTCACCGCCCTGCAAACGCCCCAACAGCACCGTGCCGAACACCACGTCGCGGCGGTTGGCAAGCACCCCCACCACCTGCGCCCACGCCAGGTGCATCAGGCTCGCCGGGCTGACACCCAACTGCCGCGCCTGTTCACGCAGGCGCAGGGTCAACCCGGCATCGACGGCTTGCTGCGCCTCCTCAATGTCGCCGCCATCGCCTTGCACGTCATGCAGACCGAATGGCAGGGTCGGTTCGTCGATATCGCCGAGCATGTCGCGGAAGAACGTTTCGTGCTCCTGCTCGCTGGCACCCAGACGCGCCTGCGCCACGTAGTTGCGATACGGCATCGGCGTGCCGAGGCTGTCGGCCTGATTGAACATGAACGCGCGCATCTCCTGCCCGACCACGTCCATGGCGGTGTGGTCGAGAATCAGGTGCTGGAACAGGATGATCGCCACCACCCGTTGCTGCGCCGGGTCTTCGGCGTAGACGATGCGCATCAGCGGCGCCTGGCTCAGGTCGAGGCGGTTGTGCCGGGCATCGAAGCGTGCGTGCAACTGGTCAAGAACGTCGCCCTGCGCCGGGTCCAGCGGCACCGCTTGCACCACCAGCGGCGCCTGACGCCAGACCACTTGCTGCGGACTCGCCAGCCCTTCCCAGACCACACTGGTGCGCAGAATGTCGTGGCGCGCGATGACCTGCTGCAAGGCTTGGCTGAAGGTGCGCAAGCGCTCGATGCTGTCGAAGATCAGCCGCGATTGCAGCAGGTACGGATCGCCCTGTTCGGCGCTCAAGTGGTGATAAAGAATGCCCTCCTGCAACGGCGCCAGCGGATAGATGTCCTGCACGTTGGCGGTCCCGCCCGGCACCGTGGCGACGATGCGCTCGATGCTCGCCTGATCGAGTTCGGTCAGGCTGAGCAGGTCCGGGGTGATGTGCGTGCAGCCCGGCGGAATGCGGTTGGCCGGCACTTCGATTTCACGACCGCTGCCCACGGCGGTGGCCAGTGCAGCCAGGGTCGGCTGATTGAACAACACGCGCACGTCGGCGGCGAGGTCGATCTGGCGCATGCGTTCGATCAGGCTCACCGCCAACAGCGAATGCCCGCCCAGCTCGAAGAAGTTGTCGTGACGCCCGACCCGCTCGACTTTCAGCACGTCGATCCAGATCTGCGCCAGCGCGGTTTCCAGCGCACCCTGTGGCGCTTCATATTCGCGACTGAGCCACGCGCCCTGCTCCGGTTCCGGCAAGGCCTTGCGGTCGATCTTGCCGTTGGCGGTCAACGGCAATGCGTCCAGCCGTACGTATGCCGCCGGCAACAGCGCATCCGGCAAGCGTGCTTGTAAATGCGAGTGCAACTGCTGAATATCGACCGCCGTGCGCTCAGTGAACCAGGCAATCAGTCGCCCGTCGCGAACCAGCACCACCGCTTCCTGCAGCGCAGCGTGGCTGCCGAGCGCGGCTTCGATTTCACCGAGTTCGATACGCACGCCACGCAGTTTGACCTGATCGTCGTTGCGCCCCAGGTACTCGATATTGCCGTCGGCCAGCCAACGCGCCTGATCGCCGGTACGGTACATGCGCGCCTGTGGCTCGTCGCTGAATGGGTCGAAAAGGAACTGCGCAGCGCTCAGCTCGGGGCGATTCAGATAACCACGCGCCACGCCTGCCCCGCCGACATACAACTCGCCCGCCACGCCTACCGGCACCGGACGCTGCTCGGCGTCCAGCACATAGATTTTGGCGTTGGCAATCGGCCGGCCGATATGCAACGGCTGGTCAAGCTCTACCCGCCCCGAGGTGGCGACCACCGTCGCTTCGGTCGGGCCATAGTTGTTGATCACTGCGAAGGTTTGCTGGCGACTGAACTGACGCAGTCGGTCGCCACCGATCAGCAGCGTACGCAAGTTCGGGTGCTGCAATTGCCGGCTGAACGCATATTCGGCCACCGGCGTCGGCAAGAAGCTGACCTGCAACGGCTGCGCGCACCACCAGTCGAGCAACTCGTCGAGGTGCTCGTTGCGGATCGACTGCGGCGGCAGGTGCAAGGTCGCGCCGACACACAGTGCCGGCCAGACTTCCCAGGCCATTGCATCGAAACCGAAGCCGGCGACGCTCGCGGTCTGGCTGCCGGCCTGCAAGTCAAAGGCTTCAGCGTGCCAGTGCACGAGGTTTTCCAGGGTGGCATGCTCGACCATCACCCCTTTCGGTTGGCCAGTGGAGCCGGAGGTGTAGATCACGTACGCCAGATGCTTCGGCGTCAATGCCGGCACCTGCGGGTTGGCCTCCGACAGGTGCTGCCAGAGGTCGTTGTCCAGATCGATGACCGGCACGCCACCGAGCAGATCGCGGGTCGATGCTTGCGCCACGATTGCCACCGGGGCGCAGTCCTGCAACAGATAGGCGATGCGTTCCGGCGGATACGCCGGATCGACCGGCACATAACCGGCGCCGGCTTTGAGGATCGCCAGCAGCGCCACCAGCATGTCCGGGCTGCGCCGGGCGCACAGGGCGACCCGGTCATCGGGCTGCACGCCAAGGCCGATCAGGTGATGCGCCAGGCGATTGGCCCGCTGATTGAGCTCGCCATAGCGCAACTGCTGCGCACCTTGCACCGCCGCCAAAGCCTCGGGGTGCGCGGCGGCCTGGGCCTCGACCAAATGCTGCACGGTTTGCGCCGGCGGGTAGTCGCGACCGCTGATGTTAAAGCCGACCAGGACCCGCTGGCGTTCACTCGGTGACAGCACCGAGATCTGCCGCAGCGACGTTGCTGGCGAGTGCTCCAGAGCGGTCAGCAAGTTGTGCAGCGCGGTTTGCAGGTAATCGCAGACCCGCGCGCCATCCACTTGCGGCACCGCTTGCACGCTCAGGCGGAAACCGGTGCCGAGGTCGTCGACGCTGACCACCAGCGGATAGTTGCTGCGCTCGCGCGAGCTGAGAATCTCGATCCCGTCCCAGGCCACGCCTGTCGGTTCCGCCGCGCTGTGGCGATAGTTGAGCAAGCTGCTGAACAGCGGCAGCGACGCGGCAACACCGCTGCAACGCTGGGCCAGCGACAGCGAGGCCTGCTCATGCGCCAGCAATTGCGCCAGACGCTCATGAGTAGCGCGCACGCCTTGCTCTACCGAGGTAGCGCCAACACTGACCCGCAACGGCAAGGTGTTGATGAACATGCCGAGTGCGCGATCGGCGCCCTCGCCGCCCTGCATGCGCCCGAGCAGCACGGTGCCGAACACCACCTCTTCACGCCCCGAAACCTGCGCCAGCACCTGGCCCCAGGCCTGGTGCACCAGGCTGGCGGCGCTGATGCCGAGGCGGCGCGCCTGCTCGCGCAAGCGCTCGGCCACGCCGGCTTCCAGCGCCTGCTCGCTGTCGACGATGGTGCTGCCATCGCCATGCACATCCTGCACACCGAAGGCCACGGTCGGCTCGTCGATGTCGCCGAGCATGTCGCGGAAGAACGCTTCATGCGCCTCGGCATTGGCCTGTTGCTGCGCCTGCGCCACGTAGTTGCGGTACTGCACCGGCATCGGCAAATCGGCGCCGCTCGGGTACAGGCTGTCGTTCATTTCCGCCAGCAACACTTCCAGTGCGGTGTGGTCGAGCACGATGTGGTGCAGCAACAGGATGCCGACCCAGCGCTGTTGTTCACGGTCTTCGGTGTAGGCCAGACGCATCAGCGGCGCCCGGCGCAGGTCGAGGCGGTAGTGCCGTGGATCGAACCGCGCCTGCATCTGCTCCAGCACATCGCCCTCAAGCAGGTCGGCATCGACTCGTTCCAGCGCCAGCGGCGCCTCGCGCCAGACCACTTGCACCGGCTCTTCAAGCCCTTCCCAGAACACGCTGGTGCGCAGAATATCGTGGCGCGCAATCACCGCATTCAACGCACGGACGAAGGCCTTGATCTGCGCCAGACCGGCGAAGGCGAATTGCGCCTGCAATACGTAGGGATCACCGGCGCTGGTCGCCAGATGGTGGTAGAGAATCCCCGCCTGCAACGGTGCCAGGCCATAGATGTCCTGAACATTGGCGACGCCGCCGGGCACGCTGGCGACCACGCGGTCGATGGCGGCCTGATCCAGCGTGGCCAGCGGCAACATGTCCGGGGTGATGCGCGTGCAATCGGTAGCAATCAGATTGTCCGGCACCCGCAAGGCGTGACTGTGACTCAGCGTCGCCGCCAGCGCCGCGACGCTCGGCTGGCCGAACAGTACACGCACGTCGCACTGCAAGTCGTGCTGGCGCATGCGCTCGATCAGTTTGACTGCCAACAGCGAATGGCCGCCGAGTTCGAAGAAATTGTCGTGCCGCCCGACCTGCTCGACACCGAGCAGGGTCTGCCAAATCCCGGCAATCAGGGTTTCCACCGGTCCCAGCGGGGCTTCGAAACCGCGACGGGCGAAGGCATCGCTGTCCGGTTGTGGCAAGGCTTTGCGATCAAGTTTGCCGTTGGTGGTCAGCGGTATGGCGTCGAGGCGCACAAAGGCGCTCGGCACCATGTACTCGGCCAGCGACAGCAGCAACGCATCGCGCAATTGCGCGGCGCTCGGCTCAGTGCCTGCGGCGGCCAGCCAGTAGGCGACCAGACGCTTATCACCGGGGCTGTCTTCGCGGGCGATCACCACTGCTTCGCGCACACCGGCGCAGGCGGCGAGGCGAGCTTCGATTTCACCGAGTTCGATGCGGAAACCACGGATCTTCACTTGATCGTCGTTGCGCCCGAGGTATTCGAGGCTGCCGTCCGTGGTCCAGCGCGCCAGGTCACCGGTCTTGTACAGACGCGCCTCGGCACGGCCGCTGAACGGGTCGGCAATAAATCGCTCGGCGGTCAGCGTCTCGCGGTTGAGGTAACCCCGGGCAACCCCGGCGCCACCGACGTACAACTCGCCGATCACGCCGACCGGCACCGGTTCGCGCTGCGCATCGAGTACGTACAGTTGCAGGTCGGGAATGCCCACGCCAATCGGGCTGCGCCCGACCAGTAGCGAGTCCGCTGCCTCCAGTGGCCGATAGGTCACGTGCACCGTGGTTTCGGTGATGCCGTACATGTTCACCAGCCGCGTACCGGCATTGCCGACCCGCGCGTACCACGGTTTGAGCAGGCCCGGTTCCAGCGCTTCGCCGCCGAAGATCACTTCGCGCAACGAGTGCTGCAACGGGCTGCGGCCCTGCGCGGCGATCAACTGGCGGAAGGCGCTCGGGGTCTGATTGAGCACAGTGACGCCAGTGCGGCACAGCAGCGCGTAGCAGTCGTCCGGCGAGCGGCTGACCGCCTGCGGCACCAGCAACAATTGTCCGCCGAACGCCAGCGCGCCCCAGATTTCCCACACCGAGAAATCGAAGGCGAAGGAATGGAACAGCGCCCACACGTCCTGCGGGTTGAAGTTGAACCAGTCGTGGGTCGCCGAAAATAGCCGCACCACGTTGCGGTGTTCGACCATCACGCCTTTGGGCAACCCGGTGGAACCGGAGGTGTAGATCACGTAGGCGAGGTGATTTGGGCTCAGCTCGGGAATCTGCGGATTGCTGCTGAGTTCAGCCTGCAACTGCAGGCTGTCCAGATCGATGATCGGCACGTTGAGCGCGCCAACCCGATCCAGCGTATCGGCCTGGGTCAGCACCGCCACCGGGGCGCTGTCCTCCAGGGTGTAAGCGATGCGCTCCAGTGGATACGCCGGGTCGATCGGCACGTAACCGGCGCCGGCCTTGAGGATACCGAGCAGGCCGATGATCATCTGCGGGCCGCGCTCGACGCAGATCGCCACGCGCTGATCCGGACGAATCCCCCGCGCCAGCAGGTGATGCGCAAGTTGATTGGCGCGGCGATTGAGTTCGCCGTAGCTCAACGTCTGCTCCTCGAACAGCAGCGCTGTGGCCTCTGGACGCGCCGCCGCGTGGGCTTCGAACTGCTGGTGAATCAGCGGGGTTTCCGGGAACTGCGGCAACGGCGAGTTGATCCCGTGCAGCAGATATTCACGTTCGGCGGCCGGCAGGATATTCAGGCGTTGCAGCGGTGCATCCGGGGTCGATTGCAAGGCCTGCAGCAGGCTGTGCAACGCGGTGTGCAGGTAAGCGGCGATGCGTTCGGCACCCAGCGCCGCATCCGCCAGCGCGGTGATGCGCAAGTCTTCGCCGAGGTCGTCGATGTTGATCGTCAGCGGGTAGTTGGTGCGTTCGCGGGCGCCCAGCACTTGCACGCCGGGGGCCAGTTCGCTGACCTCGGCGATCTCTTCACTGCTGCTGTGGCGATAGTTGAGGATCGCGCTGAACAACGGCGTCGGCACCGCCACCGCACTGCAACGCTGGGCCAGTGCCAGCGAGGTCTGTTCATGGCCGAGCAACGCGGTCAGGCGTCGATGGGTGGCCAGCACCCCGGCACGCACGCCGTCCTGCCCGACATCCACGCGCAGCGGCAAGGTGTTGATGAACATCCCCAGCGCCTGTTCGCCGCCCTCGCCCGCCTCCATCCGCCCCAGCAACACAGTGCCGAACACCACGGTGGTGCGGCCCGACAACTGGCCGAGCACCCGCGCCAGCGCCAGGTGCATCAGGCTCGCCACACTGACGCCGAGCTGACGCGCCTGGCCGCGCAGTTGCCGGCTGAAGTCGGTGTCGAGCATCAGCACGGCTTCTTCGATGCTTTGGCCGTCGCCCTGCACATCCTGCAAACCACAGGGCAAGGTCGGCTCGTCGATGTCGGCGAGCATCTCGCGGAAAAACTGCTCGTGAGTCTGTTCGTCCAGACGCAGACGGGCCTTGGCCAGGTGATCGCGGTATGGCACCGGCGGCCCGACCTGCGCGGTCTGGCCCAGCAGATGCGCGCGGGTTTCACGGCGCACCACGTCGAGCGCAACGTGGTCCATGATCAGGTGATGGAACAGCAACAGCGCGACCACGCGCCCGTTGGCCGGATCCGTGGCGTACACCAGACGCAGCAGCGGCGCCTGCTGGATGTCGAGGCGGAAGAACCGTGGGTCGTGGCGCTCCAGCAGTTGCGTCAGGACATCCGAGCCCGGGTCGAGGGCGATTTCTTCGCAGTGCAGACGAGCCTGCCGCTGCACCACTTGCAGCGGTTCGTCCAGGCGTTCCCAGACGAACGAGGTGCGCAGAATGTCGTGGCGTTCGATCATCCATTGCAGCGCCTCGGCGAAAGCCTCCAGACGTTCGCGGCTGTCGAAGGCGAATCGCGCTTGCGACACGTAGGGGTCACCGGCGGGCGCCGACAGGTGCAGATAAAGCATGCCTTCCTGCAGCGGCGCCAGCGGGTAAATGTCCTGCAGGTTGGCGGCGCCGCCGGGTACTTTGGCGACCAAGCGATCGATGGTCGGCTGATCCAGCGTTACCAGCGGCAGCATGTCCGGGGTGATGCGAAACGCCGGGCTCAGCCAGTCGCCACCGTTTTGCGCGACCAGTTCCAGCAGTTGCGCCTTGTGTTCGCTGAGGCTGTCCCACAACGCATCGTCCAGCGCGTCGTCGCTGCCCAGAATGACCAGGTCTTCATCTTCCTGTTGAAGGCGGATCGCATGGGTGGAAAGAACAGCCATCAGTTCGCTGAAATGCATGGGATAACCTGCTGTAAATACGAGAAAAAGGAGCGCGCAGCGGCGAGTCCGTGCCTGCTGTGCGCAGCCTGGAAAAACTAAAACATCGGGGCTTGCGGGGCTGACATGGGAAGCGGGGACAAGCCGCCGGCTCGGTCGCCGCAATCCCCCCTGTAGGAGCTGCCGCAGGCTGCGATCTTTTGATCTTGCTGTTAAAAGCCAAATCAAAAGATCGCAGCCTGCGGCAGCTCCTACAGGGTTCGGCGTCAGATCCGGCGTTTGCGATTGAGGCTCGGGATGGTGGTTTGCGGGATCAACACTTGCTGCGCCTCGGGTGTGGTGCTGAGCGCCAGCGCCGCCAGCGTCGGCTGGCTGAACAGCGCTCGGGCGTCGGTGTGCAAACCGCTCTGACGCATGCGCGCCACCAGACTCACCGCCAGCAACGAATGCCCACCCAACTCGAAGAAGTTGTCGTGACGGCCGACCTGTTCGACGCCAAGCACCTCGCTCCAGATCTGCGCCAGCGCGGTTTCGACTTCACCCTCGGGTGCCACGTATGGGCGATTGATGACTGCGTCGGCTCCCGGCTCCGGCAGGGCTTTGCGATCGATCTTGTCGTTTGGCGTCAGTGGCAAAGCGTTGAGCAATACGAACGCGCCCGGCACCATGTACTCCGGCAGACGCTCCAGCACATGCGCGCGCAAGGTTTCCAACGATGGCGCGTCGATGCCGGCTCGCAAGCTGTACCAAGCCACCAGACGCTCATCGCGCACCATCACCACCGCCTCGCGAATCGCCGGATGCTCGATCAGCCGTGCCTCGATTTCTCCCGGTTCCAGACGCAAGCCCCGCAGCTTGATCTGGAAGTCATTGCGGCCGAGGAATTCAAGTTCCCCGTGGTTGTTGTAGCGCGCCAGGTCGCCCGTTCGGTACAGGCGATCACCCGCAACAAAGGGGCTGTCGATGAAGCGCTCGGCCTGCATCTCCGGCAAGCCGTGATAACCACGTGCCACGCCGACGCCGCCAATGTGCAACTCACCGCTGACACCTTGTGGCACCGGTTGTCCGTACGCGTCGAGCACGTACAGGCGGGTGTTGCTCAACGCCTTGCCGATTGGCACCACGTTGTCCGGCACCGGCATATGCGGTTCAAGCGTCCAGCCCGTGCTGTCCACCGTGGTTTCAGTCGGGCCATAAACGTTGTGCAAACGCACCCACGGCAGGCGATTACGCACTTGGCGCGCCAGCGCTGCGCTGAGTTCGCCACCACCGTTGAGCACATCGGTGAGGCTGCTGCACTGTTCGACACCGTCCTGCTCGATGAACTGCTGCAACAGCGCCGGGACGAACTTGACCACCGTCACCTGCTGCTCGCGAATGGTCTGCACCACATACGCCGAATCGCGGTTGCCGTCCGGTCGCGCCAGTACCAGACGCATCCCCGAACACAGCGGCCAGAAGATCTCCCACACCGAACTGTCGAAGCTGAACGGCGCTTTTTGCAGCAGCGCACCGTGTTCGGTCGGCGGACTGAGCTGCGAGCCCCAGTGCACCATGTTGCAGGCGCTGCGATGCTCGATCATCACGCCTTTCGGCAACCCGGTGGAGCCCGAGGTGTAGATCATGTACGCAAGATTCGAAGCACTCAGGCCCGGCACCTGCAGATTGTCTGACGGCTGCAGCTCCCAACTGTCGTGATTAAGATTGATCGTCGTCACACCCGGCTCGCCGAGCAATTGCCGCGTGGCGCCATGCACCAGCAGTGCGACCGGCGCGCTGTCCTGCAGCATGTAGTTCAGGCGCTCCAGCGGATAGTCCGGATCCAGCGGCACGTATGCGCCGCCAGCCTTGAGGATGCCGAGCAAACCAACGATCAGATCCAGCCCGCGTTCGACGCAGATCGCTACGCGCGAGTCCGGTTGCACGCCGAGTTCACGCAGGTGATGGGCCAGACGGTTGGCGCGCTGATTGAGCTCAAGGTAAGTCAGGGTTTCCTGCGCGGATTGCAGCGCGATGGCGTCCGGTTTACGCCGCACCTGTGCTTCGAACAACGCGTGCAGTGGCTGGTCCAGCGGACAATCGACCTCGGTGGCGTTGAAGGTGATCAGCAAACGTTGCAACTCCTCGGCTTGCAGGATCGGCAAGCGGTTCAACAGTTGTTGCGGAGTCTGCTCCAAGGCCTGTACCAGGCCGCTCAACGCGGTTTGCATGTAGCCGCAAAACCGCTGCGTGCCGATCTGCGCCACGGCCCTGCCGGTGAGGCGCAAGCCGTTGCCAAAATCATCCACGCTCATGGTCAGCGGGTAATTGGTGCGCTCCTCGTTGGCCAGGGTTTCGATGCCTTGCCAGGCATGGCTGGACGGCTCCAGCAGTTCGGACTCGTCACTGTGCCGATAATTGAGCAGCGCGCTGAACAACGGTGACGGCGAGGCGACGCCGCTGCAGCGCTGAGCCAGTGCCAGTGACGCGTGCTCATGCCCGAGCAGCGCGGTCAGCCGCGCATGGGTGGCGCGCACGGCGTCGAGCACCCCCGCATCGACATCGATGCGCAACGGCAAGCTGTTGATGAACACGCCCAAGGCCCGGTCAGCACCCTCGCCCCCCTGCATGCGCCCCATCAGCACGGTGCCGAACACCACACGCTGCTGGCCGGACGTCGCTGCCAGCACCCGCGCCCAGGCCAGATGAATCAGGCTCGCCACGCTGACTCCGGCCTGTCGCGCCTGGGTGCGCAAGCGCTGATAGACGTCAGCCGGCAACGCCTGCTGCGCTTCGTCGATGCCGCGCCCGTCGCCCTGCACTTCCTGCAGGCCGAATGGCAGGGTCGGCTCATCAATGTCCGCCAGTTGCGCGCGGAAAAACGCCTCGTGTTCCTGCTCACTGACGCCCAGCCGCGTCTGCGCCACGTAATTGCGATACGGCACCGGCGGCGCCAGCGCCACGACCTGCCCCGACAGACTGGCCTGCATTTCGCTGCGCATCACTTCGAGGGCGATGTGATCCATCGCCAGGTGATGGAACAGCAGAATCCCCACCACCCGATCCAGCGCCGGATCACGGGCATACACCAGGCGCATCAGAGGCGCCTGGCTGACGTCGAGGCGATAACGCCGGGCGTTGAAGCGCGCGTGCAACTGCTCGATGACCGGGCCGTCGGCCGGGTCCAGCTCGACCTCCTGCAACGGCAGAATTGCCGCGCGCCACACCACCTGCACCGGGGTGTTCAGGCCTTCCCAGAGCACCGAAGTGCGCAGAATGTCGTGGCGCGCCATGACTTCTCGCAACGCTGCGGCGAAAGCCTCGACGCGTTCCAGACTGTCGAACGCCAGTTGCGATTGCAGCAGGTACGGATCGCCCTGCGCGGCGGTGATGTGGTGGTAGAGAATGCCTTCCTGCAGCGGTGCCAACGGATAGATGTCCTGCACGTTGGCCGCGCCGCCCGGCACCGTGGCAACGATCCGCTCGATGTCCTTCTGCTGCAGTTGCACCAGCGGCAGCATCTCTGGCGTGAGGTGGGTGCAATCGGCGGCGATGCGGTTGGCCGGCACTTCGATTTCCCGACCGCTGCCGACCGAAGCCGCCAGCGCCGCCAGGGTCGGTTGACTGAACAGCACGCGCACGTCGCTGCTCAGATCGAGCTGACGCATGCGCTCGATCAGAATCACTGCCAGCAACGAATGCCCGCCGAGTTCGAAGAAATGGTCGTGACGCCCGACCCGCTCGACTTGCAGGACTTCGGCCCAGATCTGCGCCAGGGCGATTTCGACCTCACCCTGCGGCGCCTCGTATTCGCGGCGGATCAGATCGTCCGGCCCGGGCGCCGGCAGTGCCTTGCGATCGACCTTGCCGTTGGCGGTCAGCGGCAGCGCCGACAGACGCACATAGGCGCTCGGCAGCATGGCACTGCTCAGGCGAGTTTTCAGCTGCGCGTGCAGCTCATTGATGTCCAGCGGCGCCTGCTCGGTGAACCACGCCAGCAATTGCCCGTCGCGCACCAGCACCACCGCTTCGCGCACCGCCGAATGGCTGGCGAGTGCGCTCTCGATCTCCCCCGGCTCGATCCGGATGCCACGGATTTTCACCTGATCATCGTTGCGCCCCAGGTACTCGAGATTGCCGTCGGCGCGCCAGCGTGCAAGGTCGCCGGTGCGGTACAGGCGCGCGCCCGGTTCAGCACTGAACGGGTCGCGCAGGAAACGCTCGGCGCTCAGCTCTGCGCGGTTCAGGTAACCGCGCGCCACCCCGGCCCCGCCGACGTACAACTCGCCCGTCACGCCCAGCGGCACCGGTTGCTGCTGCTCGTCGAGCAGATACACCGTGGCGTTGCTCACCGGTTTGCCGATGTGCAGCGCCTGCCCGGCGTCGATACGTCCCGAGGTCGCCACCACCGTGGCTTCGGTCGGGCCGTAGTTGTTGATCACTTCGAACGATGGCTGACGCGGGAACTGGCGCAGGCGATCGCCACCGATCAGCAGCGTGCGCAACGTCGGGTGATCGAGCTGGCGGCTGAACGCGTATTCGGCGATCGGCGTCGGCAAAAAACTCACGTCCAGCGGCTGCGCACGCCACCAGTCGAGCAGCGCATCAATGTCTTCGTTGCCCTCGCTGGCCGGCGCCAGGTGCAGGGTCGCGCCCACGCACAGCGCCGGCCAGACTTCCCAGGCCATCGCATCGAAACCGAAACCGGCCAGGCTTGAGGTATGGCTGCCGGCATGCAGGTCGAAGACATCAGCGTGCCAATCGACCAGATTGCACAGGGTGCGGTGCTCGACCATCACCCCCTTGGGCAGGCCGGTCGAGCCGGAGGTATAAATCACATAAGCGAGGTTGGCCGGGGTCAGCCCCGGCACCTTCGGCGCGTCGACCCGGCCAGCCGACCAACTCGGCTGATCCAGCTCGATCACCGGCACCGACAACGCCGGCAAATGCCCGCGCAGCGCGCGCTGGGTCAGCACCGCGATGGGCGCGCTGTCCTCCAGCAGGTAGCTCAGGCGCTCGGCCGGATGCGCCGGATCCAGCGGCACATACGCGGCGCCAGCCTTGAGGATCGCCAACAGTCCGACCAGCGTGTCGAGCCCGCGCCGGGCAACGATCGCCACCCGGTCATCCGGGCGCACCCCGAGATCGAGCAGATGATGCGCCAGCGCGTTGGCGCGTTGATTGAGTTCGGCATAGGTCAGGCTTTGCCCCTGATCAACCGCCGCCAGCGCGTGCGGCCGTAGCGTCGCCTGCGCTTCGATACGTTGCTGAAGGGGCGTCGGCGCCGGGTAGTCCACCCGCGTGGCATTCCACTGTTGCAGCAACGCGGTTTCTTCCGGCGTGCTCAGATCGAAATCCGCCACCGCCAGATTCACCGCTTCCAGCCCCTGCTCCAGAATCAGCAACCAGCGTTCAGCCAGTGCCTGGACTTCATCGGCGTTGAAATACGCCTCGCTGTAGATCAGGTACAGCCGCGCGTCGTCATTGGCCAGATTGCTCAGCAAGTGCACCGCCAGCGGTGTGGCCTCTTCGACGTTCGAGGCCTTGATGATCCGTCCCGACGCCTCGCCGTAGCGATAATCGTGAGTGCCCTGCTCGTAGGACACCGTGACCTCGAACAGCTGCGAGCGCTCCTCCCGCAGCAGGCCAAGGGCGCGATTCATCTCACTCACGGGAAAACGCTGATGGCGAAAGTCCTTGCGCAGTTCCTCACGGATCGTACTCACCAGTTCAGCGAACGTGCAGTGGCGACCGAAGCCCATACGCACCGCACTGACCTGGGCGAACAACCCGAGGGTGGATTTGAAGCGCGCGCCGGAGCGGTTGAGAATCGGCAATCCAACCACCCATTCGTCACGTTGTGCGGTGCGGCTGAAGTAGACATGCAGCGCCGCCAGCAACACATGGAACGCCGACGCGCCGAACGCTCGGGCCACCTGCTGCATGCGCTCGTGCAGCAACGCCGGCAAGGGCTGCGCGTAGACCTGCGTCTGCGCAGTTTGACCGGCCAGACTCTGCTGATGCCGTGGCAGCAACAGCGGCTCGGGCAATTGTCGGTACTTGTCCAGCCAATAGGCGCGATCCTGCGCATAACGCGGCGACGCGTGATAGCGCGCATTGTCCTCGATGAAGTCGATGTACGACGGCGCCGCGACCGGTGCCGGTTGGCCGTGTGCCAGCGCGTTGTAGATCTCGTCCAGCGACTTGAACATTTCGCCGAAGCCCCAGCCATCGACGATCAAGTGATGCGCCTGCACGGACAGCCAGTGTCGCTGCTCATCGAGGCGGATCAACAGAAAGCGCAACAGGCAGCCGCCGTCCAGCACGAAGGGTTGATCGATGCGTGCCTGCACCAATGCCCGCGCCGCCGATTCCGGGTCGCTGTGCGCCGACACATCGTCGATCGGCATCGGCACCGCTACTGACCGGGCGAACTGCTGCAAAGGCAGGCCATCGGCGCCGGCGCCCGGCAGCAGAATCGTGCGCAGCGCGTCATGCCGGGCTACCAGTGCTTCCAGCGCAGCCTGCATCCGCGCCGGATCCAGCGGCCCGCTGAGGTCCAGGTAGCCGCCGATGTTGTACAGCGGCGAATCCCCGCGACTCAGATGATCCAGCCAGATATCCAGCTGCGCAGCGGTCAGCGGATACGTCTGGAGCGATGCGGACGGCGTGGCCACCGCAGGGGCAGAAATAGGCGGCATAAGATCCTTCTCATGTGATTTTGCGCCTATTCAAGCATCGGCCCCGATGCCGACATGACACGTAAAACCCGGACAACCCCGCCCCGGGCGCTGGCCTGTCAGCGCTTGTAGCCCCTGATTGGGTGGGAACCCACTAAAAGTTCGGAGAGGAAACACTGAAAATTCTGTAGGAAAAATGCCACACACCAGCGCTGCCATCGACCTGAGTTGTGACCTCAAAAAAACACAACTGCCCCGGTTTTCAAGGTCTTGCCGTGACCAAACAGTCACACGATGCGCAACACCTGTAGCAAACGGCGTCAGAAGCCCGGCGCCAACTTTCAGAAATGATGGCACTTTGTGTCCCTGTTTTCCCCTACAGACGTAGGACAAATCCATAGGCTTAAATCCCGCCCCAGATCAGTTTCAAGGAGAGACGATTGCGTGGGCGGCTTTTGCATAAACAGCGGACGACTCGGTGATGACTCGGAACCAGGGATGACAAGGATATGAATCTGACCGGCAGCATTCGCAACATGGAAAACCCGCATTTCTACTGGCAACTGGGGGAACTGATTGCCAGCACCGGCGACGATCATTTCGCCAGCAACCTGTTCCAGTTGGTCGACACCCTGGTGCCGGTCAATCGCGTCGATCTCAGTGAGTGGACGCTGGACGAACGTCAGGCCAGCGTGGTCGAGATCAAGGCGCTGGGCAGCGCCGGACTGCCGCAGACCTTCCCGCCACCGGACCCGTTGAAAAGTCCGGACGATCATCCGTTGTTGCAGAAGATGATCGAGATGAATGATTCCCTGCTGATTCAACTCAAAGCGTCGCTCCAGCCGCAACATCCGCAGCACAGCGTGCACCAGTGCAATCTGGTGTCCCGCACCTCTAATCGCCGCTGTGTCATCTCGTTCTACCGACCGCATACGCAACGAGTGTTTTCCTTGCCGGAGCTGTCGTTTCTGAAAAGCCTGTCCGACACCCTCCTGCCGCTGATCGAGCGGCACGCGCAGCTCAGTCGGCAGATCGTCGCCAAACAGCCACGCCAGCCCTTGGCCGATCTGGAGCAGGCGCCGTTGCAGCAGGTGTTCGACGAACGTCTGGCGCTGGGTGGCATCGTGCTGTCGGCGCGGGAAAAGGAAGTCTGCCTGGGTCTGCTGACCGGCGGTACCGTGCCGCAACTGGCCGAGAAGCTGCGGGTCAAGAGCAGTTCCGTCGAGACCTACCTCAAGCGAGCTACCGCCAAACTGGGGGTCAGCGGACGGCACGGTCTGGCGCGCTGGATGGCCGGGGCGTAGCGGCGGAGTCAGAGTTAAACGGTGTTCGATGATGGTGTGGGGACGCAGTGCCCGGCACGTGTTTTTTCTGCATGAGAGCGTTCGATGCTGCGCATTTCCCTGCTGTCCCTCGCCGTCCTGTTGGCCGGTTGTTCGTTGATTCCCGAGTACCAGCGCCCTGCCTCACCGAGCGCTGCGCAGTACCCGCAAGGCGCGGTTTACCCGGCACCGACACCCGCCGCAGCGCGCACTGAAGACTGGCGCACGCTGTTCAACGACCCGGCGCTGCAACAGTTGATCGAAAGTGCGCTGGTGAACAATCGCGACCTGCGGGTGGCGGCGCTGAACGTCGAGGCGTTTCAAGCGCAATACCGGATCCAGCGCGCCGATCTGCTGCCGGCGGTGTCGGCCAATGCCAGCGGGTCGCGCCAGCGCATGCCGCCCAGCGTGACTCGCAGCAAGGCGCTGATCAATTCGACCTATGCGGTGAATCTGGGTGTCAGCGCCTATGAACTGGATTTTTTCGGCCGAGTGCGCAGCCTCAGCGAGCAGGCGCTGCAGACCTGGCTGGCGACCGAACAGGCGCGGCGCAGTGCCGAGCTGAGTCTGGTGGCCAACGTCGCCAATGCCTATCTGACCTGGCGCGCCGATCAGGAGTTGCTCGAACTGACGCGCCAGACCCTGGCCGCGGATGAGCAAAGCCTGCGCCTGACCACGCGCAACCGCGACGCCGGTAAGTCTTCAGCGCTGGAACAGGCGCAGGCGCAAACCAGCGTCGACAGTTCGCGGGCCAATCTGGCGCGATACAAACGCCAGGTGGCGCAGGATCTGAACAGCCTGACGCTGCTGATCGGCGCGCCAGTCCCCGAGCAACTGCCGGCGCAACCACTGGCCAGCGATCTGGTCCAGCAATTGCCGGCCGGATTGCCCTCGGATCTGCTGCAACGGCGCCCGGACATTCTGCAGGCCGAGTACAAACTGAAAGCGGCCAACGCCAATATCGGCGCGGCGCGCGCGGCGTTTTTCCCCAGTGTCAGCCTGACCGCCAACGCCGGCACCTCCAGCCGCGATCTGTCCGGGCTGTTCAGCGGCGGCTCGGGCGCGTGGACGTTCCAGCCGCAAATCAACCTGCCGATTTTCAACGCCGGCAGCCTGCGCGCGAGCCTGGATTACTCGAAATTGCAAAAGGATGTGGCGGTCGCCGAATACGAGAAATCGATTCAAACCGCGTTTCAGGAAGTCGCCGACGGCCTGGCGGCGCGCAGCACTTATCAGCAGCAATTGCAGGCGCAACGCGATCTGGTACAGGCGACTCAGGACTACTACAACCTGGCGCAGCACCGATATCAGAACGGTGTCGACAGCAGCCTGGTGTTTCTCGATGCACAGCGTTCGCTGTTCAGTTCGCAGCAGGGGCTGATCACTGATCGCCTCGCGCAACTGGTCGCCGAGGTCAACCTGTACACCGCGCTGGGCGGCGGCTGGCGGGCCGATGAGGCGAATGTTCAGTAGTCCGTCGTCACTTTTTCTTACACCTTTTGTCGCCCGATCCTGCGCCGCGCGGCGATCCGTGGCCGGCGTCTGCCGTCAGTTTGGTATCATGCGCCGCTTTTACGGTTAACCCCCCGCCAGTCCTGCCGACTGACGGGCTGCAAAAGGCGGTATTAGATGACGGCTTTGTTGACTCGCCGCAAGGTGCTTGCGGGAATGGGCGTGCTGGGCCTGGGCCTGCTCGCGGGCTGCGACACCCGTGGCCAACTGTCGTACAAGTACGGCAAGGACCTGAGTGACAAGATCCTCGGGCGCACCTTCAAGCTGAAGAACACCGACGGCGAAACCATGACGCTGTCGAGCTTTCGCGGGATGATGCCGATGATCTTCTTCGGCTTCACCCAATGCCCGGCGGTGTGCCCGACCACCCTCGCCCGCGCTGCGCAAATCAAGAAGCTGATGGGCAAGGACGGCGACCGTCTGCAGGTGATCTTCATCACCCTCGACCCGGAACGCGACACGCCGCAGATCCTCGACGCCTACGTCAAAGCCTTCGACCCGAGCTTCGTCGCGCTGTACGGCACGCTGGAAGAAACCCAGGCCACCGCCAAGGAATTTGACGTGTTCTTCGAGAAGGTGCCGGCCGGCGACACCTATACGATTTCCCACACGTCCACCAGTTACGTCTACGACTCGCGCGGCCAGCTGCGCATGGGTCTGTCTGTATCGCTTTCGGCACAAGAGTGCACGGAAGATTTGCTCACCGTTATGGAGGTCTGCTGATGCACCCCGTTTTGAACAACATCAAACGCGCCGTTTGCGCTCTGTCGCTGCTGGGCCTGGCGTTTCAAGCCTCGGCTCAGACCAAAGTGGACGATGCCTGGGTGCGTGCGACCGTGCCGACCCAATCGGCCAGCGGCGCGTTCATGACCGTCACCGCGGACAGCGACAGCAAACTGCTGAGCGTTGCCTCGCCGGTGGCCAAAGATGTGCAGATCCACGAAATGAGCATGAAGAACGACGTGATGAGCATGGGCCAGGTCAAGTCGGTCGACCTGCCGGCCGGCAAAGCCGTCACCTTCGACCCGAACGGCTACCACGTAATGCTGATGGGCCTGACCGGCCAGCTCAAGGAAGGCGAAAGCGTACCGCTGACCCTGACCGTGGAAAACGCCAAGGGCGAGAAAGAAACCGTCGAAGTCAAAGCCGAAGTCCGTGCGCTGACGCACATGGAAGGCCACGATCACAGCAAGATGCATTGATCTGACTTGGCGGCAATAAAAAGGGGCGGCCTGATTGATGATCAGGTCGCCCCTTTTTTTGCGCATGTCAGCCGCGCTTGCGGGCCAGCGCATTACGCACGCTTTCTCTCGACATCCTCGAGCGCGATGCCGCCGCAGTTTTCTCCACGGGCGCCGCAGCCAACTGTTGCTTGCGCTTCAACACCTGACTCCAGCGATAACCGAGATAACCGGCCGCCGCGAAGAATCCCAGCCAACCAGTGATCAGGTTGACCAACGTCCACAGCCCGAGGGTGATCAGTACGGTTTTCCAGGTGAACAGCTTCAGGTTGTTGTCGACGGGCACCGTTTCAACCGGTGCCTGCTGCGCCACTGGAGTCTGCTGCACTCCATCCAGATCAAAGCGCAATGAGAAGTCCGCCCCCGGTACCTGGAGATTTATCTGATTGCCTTCAGCGGTATGCACCCGCACTTCGCCATTGACGACCGACACCGAGCTGAAACTGATCTGGGTTTCGTGATGAATCTCGCCGTTGACCAAGGTCACGACCGTTCGTTGTTCGCCATTGGGGGTGTCGCGCATGTCGATTCCTTGAGAACTCCACGTCGGACGACGTGCAAAGGGAAAGTCCGTTGGGCTCGAATGCTACTGAGTGGCCATCAGGCTGTCCAGAAACAGCCACAGGATTCAACTCTTTGGCGAGCCGTTATCAGCTCCCCGCGCCGCCATGCGCCTCTTCAAAGAAGTAATCCTTCCAACTGTCGGCCTTGTTCTTCAGCACGCCCAGTTCCTGCAGTTTCTCGGCATAGATGAACGTGCGCTGCGGCACCACCGTGAAGTCGATTTCCGGGTCTTTGACGATCTGTTCGACCAGCGCCAGCGGCAGCTTCGACTGTTCGACGCGGATGTACGCCTGGGCGGCGGCGGGTTTGTCGGCCTTGATGATTTTTTCCGCTTCGACCAACGCGTCGTAGAAGGCCTTGTAGGTCCTGGGATTTTCGTGGTGGAATTTTTCCGTGGTGTAGAGCACGTTGAACGTGGCCTGACCGCCGAGCACGTCGTAGGAACTCAGCACTTTGTGCACGTTGGGGTTTTGCAACGCCTGATACTGGAACGGCGGGCTGGAGAAGTGCGAGTTGATTTCCGAACCACCGGCAATCAGCGCCGCCGTGGCGTCCGGATGCGGCAGGCTGACCGAGATGTCGTCAAATTTTTTGTACTGGTCATTGCCGAATTCCTTGGCCGTTTCGATCTGCAGGGTCCGCGACTGGAACCCCACGCCCGCCGCCGGCACGGCGATGCGATCCTTGTCGCTGAAATCCTTCAGGGTCTTGATGTTCGGGTTGTTGGTCAGCAGGTAATTGGGCATCGAGCCGAGCGAGGCAATCGCCTTGACGTTCTGTTTGCCCCGGGTGCGATCCCACACGGTGAGCATTGGCGGCACCCCGGCGGAGACCACGTCCAGCGCGCCGGTCAGCAGCGCTTCGTTCATCGCAGTGGCGCCGGAGATGCTGTTCCAGTCGACCTTGATCTCCAGCCCCTGTGCCTTGCCGTGTTTTTCGATCAACTGCTGATCACGAACCACATCGAGAATCAGATAACCGATGCCGAATTGCTGGGCAATGCTGATCTTGCCTTCGGCCTGGGCGCCGGCGCTGAACAGCAGACTGCCTGCCAGGGATGCGGCCAACAGAGTCAGCGCAGAACGTTTGAACGGTATGGCCATGACAACCTCGCAGCAGGGTGGATTGCTGAAAGGCCGAACTCTATCGCTATAAAAAACAGAAATTAAATACCGTTATCGAATATCCATAGCACGCTCACGTTTGCCGTCATGCGCTGATTTAAACAGCCTGAAACAATAAATCTGCCATCGATTACACGCTGTGCGTCAGCCGTCAGCGCGCTGACACCAACGCCAGTCACGGCCTCAAGCCCTGCGCCGTGCCTGCGAGAGCGGATCAGCCGGTAGTTTAAAAGGGCGATCAGACAGCCCACCCTTGGTATCATCGCGCACACTTTTATGACGGTTTGATGGCTGGAAGGTCTTTGTTTGTGAGCGTTTTATTGCGTTGGTTGCGGCAGCCGCATGCCCGCCTGTTTTCCCTGATTCTGCTGGTGCTGATTGTACCGGTGTGCCTGCGCGCGGCGTTGGGCTGGTCGTCGTCGCTGGGCTATTTATCCGACCTGGCGATTGGCAGTTTGCTGGTGCTGTTGCTGCATCGCCGTGCGTGGTGGCTGGCGTTGCCGTTGTTGCTGTTCTGGGGGTTGCTGGCGGTGGCGACGGCCGAGTTGGTCAGCGCTGTCGGCCGGTTGCCGACCCCATCCGACCTGCATTACCTGATTGACCCGCAGTTCGTGGAGAACTCCACCGGTGGCGGCTTTGCCCATCCGGCGCTGGGCGTGGCCCTGTTGCTGGCGCTGCTGCTCTGGTTGCTGACGCGTTTCGCCAATCGCGCGCAACCCGCTGCTGCTCTGCACCGTGCCGTGTGGGCCGCACCGGCGCTGCTGTTCGCCGCGCACTGGGGCGTGCAAAACCAGTGGCCGAGCGAGGAGGATCCGTGGCGCCTGTACAACCTGCCGCATCAGTTGCTCGCCTCGCAAGTCGCCGATATGCAGTTGCAGGCCGAGGAATGGCTGGACGGTGACGTCGAAGAACCCGCGCCACAGATGGCCGGGCTGACCGATCTGGATCTCAATGGCCACAAGCTGTTGGCCGCGCCGGGGCAGGCGCGCAATGTGCTGATCATCGCCCTGGAGGGCATCCCCGGCGCGTACATCCGCGCCAATCGCGAGGCCATCGGCAGTCATTATCAGGAAGACCTGATGCCTCATCTCAGTCGCTGGGCCGAGCGCGGCATGAACACCCCGGATTACGTGCTGCATACGCACCAGACCATTCGTGGCCTGTACGCCATGCTCTGTGGCGATTACGACAAGCTCAACAACGGCACGCCCAAAGGCGTGGAAATGCTCACCCAGCAGGAGCGCAATCAGGCCTGCCTGCCGGCGCAACTGCGGCAGAACGGCTTCAGCACTCATTACCTGCAAGGCGCCGGTCTGCGTTTCATGGCCAAAGACAAGATCATGCCGCACATCGGTTTCGATGCGACCCATGGTCTGGAATGGTTCAGCAACGCCAACTATCTGGAGTTCCCGTGGGGCAAGGATGACAAGGCGTTCTTCGAAGGCGCGCTGGATTACGTCGGCCAACTGAAGAAGCAGAAGCAACCGTGGATGCTCACCCTGCTGACTGTCGGCACGCACCAGCCCTACTCCGCACCGGAAGAATATCTGGCGCGCTACGAGACGCCGAAACAGGCGGCCGTCGGTTATCTGGACGATGCGCTGGAGCAGTTCCTCAGCGGCCTCGAACGTCAGGGCGTGCTGAAAGACACGCTGGTGGTGATTACTTCGGACGAATCCCACGGCATCGATGGCGTGCGTCTGGCGTCGTCCTGGGGTTTCAACCTGACCTTGGCCCCGGAACACGAGCAACTGCCGCGACTGAATGCCGGGGTCTACGGTCATGTCGATCTGAGCGCGTCGATCCTCGACTATTTCGATCTGCCGGTGCCGTCGGCGCTGAGCGGCCGTTCGCTGTTCCGCGACTACGACAGCGGACGCGAAATCATGTCCTACACCAACGGCAAGCTGCGCTACCACAACGGCCAGGGGATCTTTTCCGAGTGCGACATGCCGCGCCGCTGCCGCTACTACGAAAGCGCCGGGTTCATTGCCGAGCGGGCCACCTTCAAGGGCAATGAAAGCAGCCAGCAGGCCCGGCAGATTGCCGCGCGGGCCATGGCGCTGGACCTGTCGCTGCTGCGCACCCCGCTCAATCAGCGTTACCAGTTCGGCAGCAACAACGTCATCCCGCTGCAGGCGCAGATCAAGGATGACTGGGCCGATAACCTGATCGGTGCGCAATACCTGGAAATGCCCAAGGGTTCGCACACCCGCGTGCGCCTGACCGTGCGCTCGGTGGACCCGCAGCAGGCGGCGTACATTCAGCTCAAGGCCAAGGAGTTCGAACAGGACGTGCAACTGGGCCTGCCGACCGAGATGGTCGCCACGGCCGATCAGCCGCTGCAGATGGATTTCAGCTTCGACAACCCGCAGCAGCGCAAGGCCTTTTCGTTTCACTTGCTGGGTTATGGATTGGGTGCGGTCGAGGTCACGGATTTCAGTGTGATTACTGAATTGCCGGGGCAGGAAGATCCGCTGGATGCGTTGCCGGATGATGAGACTGTGCAATCGAGTTGAAATCAGGGAAGGGACGGATTGGCTGGATCCGTCCCTTTACGTTTACTCACGGAGCTTAATTTCAAATTTACCTGTTATTTTCCCTACTCGAGGCAAACTAAAATCGATTTCACCTTTAACACCGTATTTATATTCGCCGCTTTGTAAGAACGTCACAGTTGCCACCCCTTGTTGAATCTCGTGAAAATCGCCGCCCTTACTAACGCTCCAAACCAGACCACCTTTGTACCACTTCACCTCGTGAGGGCCTTCTTTTATAGCCCATGGAACACAGAAGGCTACGGAGTTTTTATTATCTCTATCAGCCCCAACAATGTAATATTCCTCTCCTGCCCTGTGAAACACCACGTTCGTATCCGCGAACATGAACTCTACGTTATCAACGCTAGCTTTAAACGTGCCTTTATATTTACCGCGACCTTCATGAATCAGCTTAAGAATTTGCTCTTCTGGTTTAATTGAATTTTTCATGCAAATACACTCCCGACTCGATTGCCAACAAAGGTTTGTGATTCATCAGGCCCTTAACATGCAGCCAATATATTTTTTATTAATTCCTCCGCGCACTGTCAGAAATGACAGTCGTTTAGTCGATTTCGAGCTAAAAACCTTTCAACTCATTCCATAGCATCATTCATTGAAGAGTTTGCCTATCAGCCTCCAATAGTCGGCCTATTAGCTGACTGCCCGAGTCGGGTCTAGCCTTACTAGTCCGAAGTCGGCATGAGCCGGCCGCACAAGACCTGATAAGGACTCGAACATGGCAAACGAATCGAAATGCCCGTTCAACCACGCCGCCGGTGGTGGTACGACGAACCGTGACTGGTGGCCGAATCAACTGAACCTGAAGATCCTCAGCCAGCACTCGCCCAAGTCCGATCCGCTGGGCAAGGACTTCGACTACGCCAAAGCCTTCCAGAGCCTGGACTTCCAGGCCCTGAAACAAGACCTGCGTGCGCTGATGACCGACTCCCAGGACTGGTGGCCGGCGGACTTCGGCCACTACGGCCCGCTGTTCATCCGCATGGCCTGGCACAGCGCCGGCACCTATCGCACCGCCGATGGTCGCGGTGGCGCCGGCTCCGGGCAACAGCGTTTTGCCCCGCTCAACAGCTGGCCGGACAACGTCAGCCTCGACAAAGCGCGGCGACTGCTGTGGCCGATCAAACAGAAATACGGCCGCAATATTTCCTGGGCCGACCTGATCGTGCTCACTGGCAACGTCGCGCTGGAGTCGATGGGCTTCAAGACCTTCGGCTTCTCTGGTGGACGTCCCGATGTCTGGGAACCGGACGAAGACGTGTATTGGGGTTCGGAACGCGAATGGCTTGGCGGCGACAGTCGCTACGGCAAAGACAAATCGGCCATGCAGGAGCCCGGTGACGGCACGCTGGTAGCCGAACCGGACTTGCACGGCAAAGAGCAAAGCCGCACCGATCAGGGCGAACGTAATCTGGAAAATCCATTGGCCGCCGTGCAGATGGGCCTGATCTACGTCAACCCGGAAGGCCCTGAAGGCAATCCCGACCCGGTTGCCTCCGGTCGCGATATCCGCGAAACCTTCGGCCGCATGGCCATGAACGATGAAGAAACCGTCGCGCTGATCGCCGGCGGTCACGCCTTCGGCAAGACCCACGGCGCCGGCCCGGCCGACAATGTCGGACCTGAGCCGGAAGCGGCCGGCCTGGAAGAACAAGGCCTCGGCTGGCGCAACGCATTCGGCACCGGCAAAGGCGCCGACACCATTACCAGCGGCCTGGAAGTGACCTGGACCACCACCCCGACCCAGTGGAGCAACAACTACCTGGAAAACCTGTTCGGCTTCGAGTGGGAACTGTTCAAGAGCCCGGCCGGTGCGCACCAGTGGAAACCGAAAAACGGCGCGGGGGCTGGCACCGTTCCCCATGCGCACGATCCAAGCAAAAAACTCTCGCCAACCATGCTCACCTCCGACCTGGCGCTACGTTTCGACCCGATCTACGAGCCGATCGCCCGTCGCTTCCTGGCCAACCCGGACCAACTGGCAGACGCCTTTGCCCGCGCCTGGTACAAGCTGATCCACCGCGACATGGGCCCGCTGTCGCGCTACCTCGGCCCAGAATTGCCCAACGAAGAACTGCTGTGGCAAGACCCGATTCCTGAGGCCACTCACCCACTGATCGACAGCAACGACGCGGCTGCGCTGAAAAGCAAAGTGCTGGCGTCCGGTCTGTCGGTGTCGCAACTGGTGTCCACCGCCTGGGCCGCCGCATCGACCTTCCGTGGTTCGGACAAACGTGGCGGCGCCAACGGCGGACGTCTGCGTCTGGCCCCGCAGAAATTCTGGCAGGCCAACCAGCCGGAGCAACTGGACAAGGTGCTGAAGACCCTTGAGGGCATTCAGAACGAGTTCAACGCCGGATCATCCGGCAAGAAAGTCTCGCTGGCGGATCTGATCGTGCTGGCGGGTAACGCCGGGGTCGAGCAAGCGGCGAAAAACGCCGGGCACTCGGTCTCTGTGCCGTTCAATCCAGGACGCACCGACGCGACTCAGGAGCAAACCGATGTCGAGTCGTTTGGTTTCCTCGAACCGATTGCCGATGGTTTCCGCAACTACAGCAAGGGCAAATACACCGTGTCGGCCGAAGCGCTGCTGATCGACAAGGCGCAATTGCTCACCCTCTCCGCTCCGGAAATGACCGTACTGGTCGGTGGTCTGCGGGTATTGGGGGCGAATGTCGGGCAGAGCCGGCATGGCGTGTTCACCTCGCGCACGGAAACCCTGAGCAACGACTTCTTCACCAACCTGCTGGACATGGGTGTGGAGTGGAAGCCGACGTCGGCAGCGGCGGACGAGTTCGAAGGACGCGACCGTAAAACCGGTAGCGTGAAGTGGACGGCGACGCGGGTTGATCTGGTGTTTGGTTCCAACGCGATACTGCGGGCGCTGGCCGAGGTGTATGCGAGTGCTGACGCGAAAGAGCAGTTCGTCAAAGACTTCGTGGCGGCGTGGGCCAAGGTGATGGATCTGGATCGATTCGACCTGAAATAACAGAAAACGCAAAAACCTGTGGGAGCGGGCTTGCTCGCGAATGCGGTATACCAGTCGACATCTCCGTGTCTGACACACCGCTTTCGCGAGCAAGCCCGCTCCCACATTTCGTTATGCGTTACGCCAGGCTTTTGCTCACCACTTCATATACATCGCTGGACAGCTGACCGGAAGCCAGAATCCGCTCCAGCTCAGCCTTCATCAACGCCTGACGGGCGCTGTCGTATTTACGCCAGCGGGTCAGCGGCGCCAGTTGCCGCGAAGCGATCTGCGGGTTGAAGCCGTTCAGTTCGATCACCAGATCCGCAAGGAAGCGGTAGCCCGAACCGTCGGCGGCATGGAAGTTGATCAGGTTCTGCCCGGCAAACGCACCGACCAGCGCACGCACCTTGTTCGGGTTCTTGATGTTGAACGCCGGGTGCTGCATCAGGGCCTTCACCCTCGCCAGACCGCCCGGCAGTGTGCTGCCGGCCTGCACGCTGAACCACTGATCCATGACCAGCGGGTTGTCCTTGAAGTGCTCGGCGAAGGTCGCCAGCGCTTTGGCCTTGTGTTCTTCGAACGGCGAGTTGACCAGCACCGCCAGCGCGGTGAGGCGCTCGGTCATGTTGTCGCTGTTTTCGAACTGTTCTTGCGTGGCGGCCAGCACTTGCGGCTTGCCGCTGAGCATCAGGTACGACAGCGCAATGTTCTGCAGCGCACGACGGGCAAAGTGCTCAGCCTCGGCCACGTATGGCGTCTGCTTCGACAAATCGCGGTTGGCCTGATAACGCAGCCACAGCGCTTCGAACAAGTTGTCCGCCAGTTGCTTGCGGGCAAACTCGCGAGCGGTGTGGATCGCCTCGACATCCGCCACTTCGCTGATTTCGGTCAGATACGCTTCGCTCGGCAGCGAAAGCATTTCGGCGACCATGGCCTGATCCAGCGACTCGTCGGACAGCACGGTTTTCAGCGCCGAGATCAGACGCGGATCGAGCACCAGGCTCTCGCCCTTCTGCTGCTGGGCGATCAGCTCCTGCAGGACCTGCACCGACAGTTGCTGACCGGCATCCCAGCGGTTGAAGCCGTCGCTGTCGTGTTGCATCAGGAACATCAACTGGTCACGGTTGTACGGGAAGCTCAGTTTCACCGGTGCCGAGAAACCACGCAGCAACGACGGCAGCGGCTGTTCAGCGATGTCGACGAAGGTAAAGGTCTGCTCAGCCTCGGTCACCGAGATCACGCGGGTGGTGCCCTGGGCCGACGTTTCACCGGCCAGACGCAGCGCGATCTCGTTGCCTTTGCTGTCGAGCAGACCGAGTTCGACCGGGATCACGAACGGCAGTTTTTCCACCTTGTCCGGGGTTTCCGGGCAGCTCTGGCGGAAGGTCAGGCTGTAGGTTTTCGCCGCGGCGTCGTAGGACTCGCTGACCGCCAGACGCGGCGTGCCAGCCTGGCTGTACCAGCGTTTGAACTGGGTCAGGTCGACACCGTTGGCGTCTTCCATGGCTTTGACAAAGTCGTCGCAGGTCACGGCCTGGCCGTCGTGGCGTTCGAAGTACAGGTCACTGCCCTTGCGGAAGCCTTCGGCACCCAGCAAGGTATGGATCATGCCGACCACTTCCGAGCCTTTTTCGTACACGGTCAGGGTGTAGAAGTTGGAAATCTCGATGAAGCTGTCCGGGCGCACCGCGTGGGCCATCGGGCCGGCATCTTCGGCGAACTGGTGGGTACGCAGGTACGCTACGTCCTGAATGCGCTTGACCGTGGCCGAGTTCATGTCCGAGGAGAAACCGGCGTCACGGAACACGGTGAAGCCTTCCTTGAGCGACAGCTGGAACCAGTCGCGGCAGGTCACGCGGTTACCCGACCAGTTGTGGAAGTATTCGTGGGCGACGATTGCCTCGACCCGCTGGTGCGCGGCGTCGGTGGCGGTTTCGGCGCGAGCCAGCACGGCGCTGGAGTTGAAGATGTTGAGGCCCTTGTTCTCCATCGCGCCCATGTTGAAGTCGTTGACGGCGACGATCATGAAGATGTCCAGATCGTACTCGCGACCGTAGACCTCTTCGTCCCAGCGCATCGACTTCTTCAGGCTGTTCATCGCGTGCTGGCACTTGTCGATGTTTTCCGGCTCGACGTAAATGCGCAGTGCAACATTGCGATTGGTCATGGTGGTGAAGGTGTCTTCGACACACCACAAATCACCGGCCACCAGCGCGAACAGGTACGCCGGTTTCATGAACGGGTCTTCCCAGGTCGCCCAGTGTCGGCCGTCTTCGCCCGGGCCGGAGGCAATCGGGTTGCCGTTGGACAGCAGCACCGGATAGCTGTGCTGCTCGGCGACCACCGTGGTGGTGAACTTGCTCATCACGTCCGGGCGGTCGAGGTAATAGGTGATCTTGCGGAAGCCTTCGGCCTCGCACTGGGTACAGAACATCGTGCCGGACTTGTACAGGCCTTCCAGCGCGGTATTGGTTTCCGGGTGAATCCGGACGCTGGTGTCGACCGTGAAGCTGGCGCTGGCCGGCTGCAGGGTCAGGGTGTTTTCGCTCAGCTGGTAATCACTGGCGCTCAGTTCCTGGTCGGCCAGGGTTACCGACAGCAGTTCCAACTGCTGGCCGTCGAGCACCAGCGGCGGCAGGCCCGGGCCACGCTCCGGGTTGCGGCGCATCACCAGTTGCGCGTGGACCAGGCTGTGGTCCTCGAACAGCTCGAAGGTGAGGTGCGTCTCGTCGATCAGGTACTCGGGCGCCTGATAGTCCTTCAGGTAAATCATCTTCGGTTGTTCGGTGCGCATGCTGGAATCCTTATTGATGCACGGCGAGCTGATAGGCCGTGTATTTACGAATGTTGATCACGCCGGTGTCAAAAATCAGGTACTGACCCTTGATACCCAGCAGCGTGCCTTCGGCAATCGGGTTCTTGTCCAGGTTGAAGCTGACGATTTTGGCCGGGTATTGCTCGACCGGATAGCGGATTTCGAGAGGTTCTACATCGGCAATCGTCTGAATTGCTTGTAGGCCGAATCGCTGTTGCAGGCCTTGCAAGCCCTCGGCGCAGCTTTCAAATAACTGGTCGCGCACTTGGGCCAGGTCCACCGCCGCCGCATCGCCCTTGAGCAAGGCGCGCCAGTTGGTCTTGTCGGCCACCTGGCTGCGGAACAGGTCTTCGACGAAGCCCGACTGCTGGCGCGTCGATACGCGCATGATCGGCAGCGCCTGACTTGCGCCCTGATCGAGCCAGCGGGTTGGCAATTGCGTGGCGCGGGTGATACCGACCTTGATCCCCGACGAGTTGGCCAGATACACCACATGATCAGTCATGCAGAACTTCTGACCCCACTCTGGCTCCCGGCAGGTACCGGCCTCGAAGTGACAACGCTCCGGGCTCATGATGCACAGATCGCACTGCGCCAGTTTGGTCATGCACGGGTAGCAGTAACCCTGGCTGAAACTGGTTTTGGTCTTGCGCCCGCAATGGGTGCAATGAATCGCCCCCAGGTACTCCAGACGCACCGTGGTGCCGATCATGGGGTTGACCGGCACCTCGACGTCATCCAGACGAAACGCGTATTGCACATTCGGCCCGTCCAGGCGCGCCGACATTTTGCTGATTGCACCGCGGCCAATCTCGATCAATGGATGGCATCCGACTTGAACAGGATGTTCGGCACTTCGATCGACTTCGACGCACATTCCTGCGGGCCCATGTAACCGGTGCGCTGGTCTTCAGGCAGGTTCTGGATTTCCCAGGCGATCATCGCCTGCAGCGAAAGCTCGCGCTGTTCGGCGGTGAGTTTGCCACCGTCGGACCACTTGCCGATTTCCACGGCCAGTTTCAGGCTCTCGTAGATGTCCGGGGTGATGTTTTTGATCATGTCGTTAAAAGAGGACATCAGGGTCTCCGTGCTCTTTATTCACTTAAAATTTCAGGCGGCCAGTTTACGGCGGTTATACAAACCGCCCAACAAACCGGTGAAGCATCCGATGAGTAACCCGCTGACGTGCGCGGCGTTGGCGATCTGGCCGAAACCGATCATCGAGACCAGTCCGGACATGCAAATCACCAGCCACACCAGCATCATCACCAGCACGCCTCGCGGCAGGCGATACGCCGGGTTCGGCGCCAGCAACTGGAAAATCCAGCAATGGCCGAGCAAACCGTAGAGCACGCCAGACAAGCCGCCAAACAGGCTCGGGCCGCTCCAGGCAAACTGCGCGTAGTTCGACACCAGGCTGAACAGCAGGGTCAGCCCGAGCAGGTTGATGCTGCCCTGACGTGACTCGATGCGCCGCCCCAGCTCCCAGTACCACATGCCGTTCATGGCCAGGTGCAGGATGCCGAAGTGCAACAGCATCGGCGTGAACAGGCGCCACCACTGCCCCGCCGCCAGACTGTCGGCCAGCGGTGTGAACTGGATGTACTCGCCGACCACGCGGAAGTCGAGGAAGGTCAGCCAACGGACAGTTTCGAGGTTGTCGCCCAGATAGGTCAGGCCGCCGACCAGCAGACTCAGCAGCAGGATCAACCCGGTGGCCTTGGCGTGTTTGAGTTGCTCGGCGAAGCTCGGACGCTTGAAAGTCGGCGCCAGCGGGATGTCCAGTTGCTGATCGGGGTCACCGGCCGGGAAGCGCTCGTACAGCGAACGTACGTCTTCGCTGATTTCCGAAGGTGCCCACAGCACCTGCTCGCCCGCCTCTTCGCTGACTCGATGCGGCACCTGCATCCGTTGCAGCAGTTTGACGAAACCGCTCAGATCCACCGCCAACGGCAGACGCAATACCGCTACCGCACTCATTGCAGCACCTCCGGCCGCTCGACATCGACCCAGACAAATTTATGCGGATCCAGACGTGTTTCCTGATCCAGACGATAGGCCACCAGTTTGCCGTAGAGCACCGCGCTGTAATCGAGACACGCGAGGTTCGGGCGGATCGGCGCCGGTTTGCCGCTACGCCAGTAGTGGCCGACGAACAGCAAGGGCTCGTCAATGCCGTAGCGCAGCAGGTTGTTTTTCTCGCTGGAGGTCAGCGGTTTCTGCGCCACCGGCTCCGGCAGCGCATCTGGCTGGAAGACGATGTCGCCGTAGGTTTTCGGGTCGTCTTCCCAGAATTTGGTGCGGAAGAACGAGCGCACCAGACCGTCGCCGCTGGTCATGGTCAAGCCATCCGGCAGGCGCATGTCGGTGCCGCGCAGCAAGCGGTCGAACACGGTGCAGGCGAAACTGCCGGGCACGGCTGACGCCTGGAGAAAGTGCTCGTCGATGCGCGCATCGGGAAACAGCCCGCGCAATGGTTCGATCAGGCTGGCATCCCAACAGGCGTGCACCACACGGAAGCGCCCGGCATCAACCACCAGCGGCAGCTCGTAGAACCAGTTGAGGAAGTCATGCCAGTCGCCCGGATGGTCTTCGAACTGGGTCAGGGTTTCCTGCAGCAGGCGTGCATGACGCGGCGTGTGCTCTCGGACGAACTGCTTGCCGCTGCCCGGCAGCGCCGGCGTGCTCCAGCCCAGTGCGTTGAATTCGTGATTGCCCATGATGCACAGCGCCTGCCCGGCCTCGACCATGTCGTGGACGATGTGCAGCGCCTCGCGGATTCGCGGGCCACGGTCGATGATGTCGCCGACGAACACGGCCATGCGCGATGGATGCCGCCAGACCCCGCCCTGCTTGTGATAACCGAGTCGGTCAAGCAAGTGTTCGAGGGTCAGGGCGCATCCGTGCACATCACCAATCAAGTCATAACTGCGCGCGGGATCGAGCATCAGTCGCCTCCACCACCCAACTTGCTGCCCCAGCCGAGCTTGGTCCGGCAGACTTCGTAGTAGTTGTGGTCGAGCGGGTGAATCAGCCGCAGCTTCTGGGCTTTCTTGCTGACGGTGATGGTGTCGCCCGGCGCGCAGGTGAAGTGGTTCTGCCCGTCGCAAGAGACTTGCGGGTAGATCTGCATGTTTTTCGACACGACGATTTTCAGCTCACTGTTGCCATCGACCACAATTGGCCGACTCGACAACATATGGGGGTACATCGGCACGATCACAATGGCATCGAGCTTGGGATGCATGATCGGGCCACCAGCGGACAGCGCGTACGCGGTGGAACCGGTCGGCGTGGCGACGATCAGGCCGTCGGCCTTCTGGCTGCAAACGAACTGGCCGTCGATGTACAGCTCGAACTCGATCATCCGCGTCGATTTGCCCGGGTGCAGCACCACGTCGTTCAACGCATCGCCCTGGCCGATGGCCTCGGCATGGCGGCGAACTTCGGCTTGCAGCAGGAAGCGGTTTTCCACCAGATAATGGCCGTCGAGCACCTTGGCCACTTCGACTTCCAGCTCATCGGGACGAATGTCGGTGAGAAAACCGAGGCTGCCCCGGTTGATCCCGAGTACCGGAATATTGTGCTTGGCCAGCGCCCGCGCGGCGCCGAGCAGGCTGCCGTCACCGCCGACGACGATGACCATGTCGCAGACTTCGCCGAGCATCTTGCGTGACGAGGTCTGCAGGCCGTGGCCCGGCAGGACTTCGGCGATGGTGTCTTCGAGAATCACGTGCAGGTGACGATCGAGCAGAAAGCGTTTCAGTCGGCGGACGGTATCCAGCACCTGGGAACTGCCCAGGCGACCGATGATGCCGATATTACGAAATTGCTCCATGGGACCTCTGCGGACAATCGAAAACGCGAAAAACACGATTATGGGCGAAAGCCCGCCATAGACAAAATCCTTTCAGCCTCAAGGGTGCGCGCGTGTTTCAGGCTATGCTCGCAAGATGATCCTGTTTCCCGACCTGCTTCAGTTGCCACACCAATTACGCCATCCCGAAGTGCGTGATCTGGCGTGGGTGATTCTCGCGCCGCCGATGCTGGCCGCGACGCCGTGGCCGCAGCGCCATCCGCTGGCCGGCAGCGACTGGGTCAGTGATCCGCAGCGCCTGGAGCACTGGCTGCGGCAACTTGATCGTGACAGTTATGGTTTGCTGCACTGGCTGTCGCAGGCGCGTACCCGGCGGCTGGGCCTGTATTACGAACGGTTGTGGCAGTTTGCCGTGGAGCATGCGCCGGGCATCGAACTGATTGCCGCCAACCTGCCGATCCGCCGCGAAGGCCACACCCTCGGTGAACTGGACATGCTGCTGCGCAACCGCGACGGTGTGCATCACCTGGAACTGGCGATCAAGCTCTATCTCGGCCCGCAGAATGGCGACGGCCACGACCCGGCGCAGTGGCTGGGGCCGGGCTGTCACGATCGACTGGACCGCAAACTGGCGCATCTGGCCGAACATCAACTGCCGATCTCGGCGCGCCCGGAAAGTCGCGAGGTGCTGGCGAAGCTGGATATCGAGGTGTTCAGTGCGCAGCTGTGGCTGGGCGGATACCTGTTATACCCGTGGCCCGGCACGTCTGCCTCACCGAGCGGCGCGCATCCGCAACATTTGCGCGGGAGCTGGCTGCATCAGAAGGATTGGCCGGCGTTCGTCGCTCAACGTCCGGCCGGGCGCTGGCAACCCCTGCCCCGCCATGCGTGGCTGGCGCCGGCACACTACCCGGCGGATCAGACCTGGAGTGCTGAACATCTGCAGATGTGGCTGGACGACCTGGAACCGATGGCCCCGGCGCAACTGCTGGTGCGCCTGACCGAGAATGCGCAGGGCGAATGGGAAGAGGCGGAGCGGTTGTTTCTGGTGGCGGATCTTTGGCCGAATGTGCCGGGCCAGGTGTGAGAGTTGTAGTGCCTTAACCGGCCCTATCGCGAGCAGGCTCACTCCTACAGGGGAACGCATTCCAAGGTAGGAGTGAGCCTGCTCGCGATTGGGGCAACTCGGTCTAAAGGGATAACCGCAACGCCAAAGCCGCCAAAGTAATCAACAACACCGGCACCGTCAGCACAATCCCGACCTTGAAGTAATAGCCCCAGCCAATCCGGATATTCTTGCGCGCCAGCACATGCAGCCAGAGCAAGGTCGCCAGACTGCCGATCGGGGTGATTTTCGGCCCCAAGTCGCTGCCGATCACGTTGGCGTAGATCATCGCTTCCTTGATCACACCGCTGGCCTGACTGGCATCGATCGACAACAAGCCGATCAGCACTGTCGGCAAGTTGTTCATGATCGACGACAACAGCGCGGTCAGCACCCCTGTGCCCAGCGCCGCCCCCCACACGCCGTACCCGGCAAACACATCCAGCCAGCCGGCCAGATACCCGGTCAGCCCGGCATTGCGCAGGCCATACACCACCAGATACATGCCGAGGGAGAAAATCACGATCTGCCACGGCGCTTCTTTCAGCACCTTGCGCGTGGAAATCTTGTGGCCTCGGGCGGCGATCCCCAGCAGCAGGGCCGCACAGACCGCCGAAATCGCGCTGATCGGGATGCCCAGTTGTTCGAGGAAGAAGCAGCCGATCAACAGAATCACCAGCACTACCCAACCGGCATAGAACGTGGCCTTGTCGTGGATCGCCGTGTGCGGCTGTTCGAGCTGTTCGGGATCGTAAGCCTTGGGAATGTCGCGACGGAAAAACCACATCAGCACGCCCAGCGTCGCGGCCACACTGACGAAGTTGACCGGCACCATCACCGCCGCATAGCGGTTGAAGCCGATGTGAAAGAAGTCCGCCGAAACGATGTTGACCAGGTTCGACACCACCAGCGGCAGGCTCGCGGTGTCGGCGATGAAGCCGGCGCCCATGACGAACGCCAAGGTCGCCGCCGGGGAAAAGCGCAGCGCCAGCAGCATCGAAATCACGATCGGCGTGAGGATCAGCGCCGCGCCGTCATTGGCGAACAACGCCGATACCAGCGCGCCGAGCAGCACCATGAAGGCAAACAGCTTGCGCCCACTGCCCCGCCCCCAGCGCGCCACGTGCAGTGCGGCCCAGGCGAAGAACCCGGCTTCGTCGAGCAGCAGGCTGATGATGATCAGCGCGACGAAGGTGCCGGTGGCGTTCCAGATGATCTGCCACACCAGCGGGATGTCGCTCAAGTGCACGACGCCGAAGATCAGCGCCAGTACCGCGCCAAGCGTCGCGCTCCAGCCGACCCCGAGGCCTTTGGGTTGCCAGATGACAAGGGTAATGGTCAGCAGGAAGATCAGTGACGCAGCGAGCATTCGCGACAGCCTTCAATTATTCAATGAGTGGAGATCCAAACGTGGGAGCGGGCTTGCTCGCGAAGGCGGTGTGTCAGATGACAACTTTGTGTCTGACACACCGCCTTCGCGAGCAAGCCCGCTCCCACAGGATCTCTGTTTTATCGCAGCTCAGACCCGATTATTTCTTGTGTTGTTCCACAAATTTCCCATACGCATTGATGAAATTCTGCAGGAACGGTTTGACCGACTCGCTCAACTTGCCCGCCTCGTCAAACGCCGAACCCGCGCCCCCCAGATACGCTTCCGGCTGCTGCATGCACGGCACATCGAGAAAGACGAAGGACTGGCGCAAATGCTGGTTGGCACCAAAACCGCCAATCGCCCCCGGCGACACGCTGATCACCGCACCCGGTTTGCCGCTCCAGACGGCTTTGCCATACGGCCGTGAACCCACGTCAATCGCATTCTTCAAAGGCGCCGGCACCGAGCGGTTATATTCCGGGGTGACGAACAGCACCGCGTCGGAAGAACCGACTTCCTGGCGGAAAGTGCTGTAGGCTGCCGGCGGTGAATCGCCGTCGATGTCTTCGTTATAGAGTGGCAGGTCGCCAATCTCGACAATCTTCAGTTTGAGGTTCGCCGGTGCCAGCTCGGCCAGCGCCAGCGCGACTTTGCGGTTGATCGATGCTTTGCGCAGGCTGCCGACGACTACAGCGACGTTGTAGACATTGCTCATGGAAGACTCTCGACTGTCGGTGGGAAGAGCCAGTAGTTATAGATGATTCAATGACAGTTTCACCAGCGAGCAAGGGAAATTCCTGCGCGCTGATTATTTTTTTCCTGTAGGAAAACTTACAGGGCTTGATGACGGTCTACCAAGCCGCAAATCAAGCGTTTTATCTCCAGAGGTTCTAAGCAGATGGCAGCAGTACTCGTCGGTCAGTTCCATGCAAGAGATGCGGAAGGCCGCGTTTATTCCGTGCATGAGTTCCAGGAATCCACCCCGTCGGCAGACGGTTCCACTGGCTCGGAGCCTATTTACAAACTGGCCATTGGCGATCGCGTCAACAAAGTCAGTGACACCGAGTTTCTCCTGGTTCAGTCAGGTATCACCCTGACCCGCGAGCCTGAGACAACCGTCGCGTCATAACTGGCCGTTATGAGCAGAAGTCATATGCGCAGACTTGGGGTAGGATTCAGCCACTGACCCCACCTGCTGAACATGGACTTCACGCATGCGTTTACGTCATATCGAAGTGATTCAGGCGCTCTTGCAGACCGGTCACCTGGGCACCGCCGCCGAATGGCTGCAGCTCCCGGTGACCGAGGTCGAAGAGCGTTTGCGCGAAGCCGAGAGCGAGTTGGGGTTCATGCTGTTCGCCAGCGTACGCGGCCGGCTGCAATCGACGCCTGAAGCGCGGGCGTTGCAGGTGGAAATCGCTCACGTCTATCAGGCGCTGGAGCCGGTGCAGCGTCTGGCCAGCAGCCTCAAGCAATACCTCGCCCCGCCCCTGCGCATCATCGGCACCCCGCCGCTGGCGCAACAGCTGTTGCCGCAAAGTATCGCGCTGCTGCGCCGACGCTTGCCCGACGCTCCTTGCCGCTTGCTCAGCTCTGCGACCTGCGACATCGTCCGCAGCCTGCTGCTGCGCGAAAGCGATCTGGGCCTGAGCCTGCACGATCCGGAACACCCCGACATCCACTGCCAGCCATTGGCCCACGGCAAGCTGCAACTGCTCGCGCCCCACGGCTGGCTGCAACCGAAGCAGAAATACATTTCCCTGCAGGATCTCGCTGGCCAGGCAATGGTCGGCCTCGAAGGCCACGACCCGTTGAGCCCGGCGCTGGAGAACAAACTCCAGGCCCTGCGCCCGGCGCCGAGCATCCAGACCCGAGTACAAACCCATCAGATGATGCGCAGCATGGTCGAGGCCGGCGAAGGCCTGGCCATCGTCGACCCGTTCACCGCTCTCGGCGCGCGGACGAGCGGGCTGGATGTCTGCCCGTTGTCACCGGCGGTGCCGATCAGCCTGTATGCGCTGACCTACCGACACAGCGCCATGCCGGCCGCGATTCAGACCCTGCTGACGATCGTCACGGAACAAGCCGAGGCGATGCTGGCGAGCTGAGCGAATGTTCCAGCGGGTTATCGAACAGTCGATACCAGAACAACGCAATTTCCGCGGTGTTCGGATCAATCCCGCGATAACGTAGATGGTCGATACCGCCAATCTCGTAGCCACAACGCTCATACAAACGACAGGCGCCGAGGTTGTTGTTCTGGGTTTCGAGCATGATCCCCGGCAGTTTTTTCTTGCGACTCCAGAACTGCGCGACATCCAGCAGCGCCTTGGCCACACCATGCCGGCGCGCCGGTGCGTGTACCGCCAGCTCATCGATATGGGCAAAGCCGTTCCAGTTGGTGCTGATCACCAGATGACCGACCGGCTCATCATCGAGATACGCCATGAAAATCGCGCTGTCGGCGGCATCGCGATAGCTGCTGAACTCTTCAGGATCAATGCCGTAGCACTTGCGGTACGGCACGATCGGCGTCACCGCCCAGCGCTCGACCGGTTGACCAATGACGGCGGCACCGTACGCGGCCACCTCGAAACTGAAGTCGCTGCCCCAGATGTACGCCGCGAAACCATCGTCGGCGACGCGCACCGACAGCCCTGGGTATTTCGGATTCATGACCGGTTGCATACTCGGAAAAGTCCTCATTCCTTGACGCAATCGACGGTGTACTGCCGTCCATTGCCCTCGTCTTCATGTTGCAGTCCATGCACATCAGCGACAAAACCGGGGAAGCTGCTATCGAACGTGCGGGCGAACTTCAGGTAGTCAATGATCGAGCGGGTTGCCTCGGTAAAGCGCTCGCCGGGCATGATCAATGGAATTCCCGGTGGATACGGCACCAGCATCACCGCCGCGATCCTTCCTTCCAGCTCATCGATCGGCACCGCCTCGACTTCGCCGCGCACCAGATGATCATAGGCATGGGCCGGCTTCATGGCGATTTCCGGCAGCACCGTGTACATGCGTTTCAGATGTTTGGCGGTGGCGTTGCTGCGGTAACAGGCGTGCAGTTGATCGCACAGGTCACGCAGGCCCATGCCGCGATAGCGCGCGGTGTCTTGCTGCGCCACGCACGGCAGGCAGGTCGCGAGACTGATGTTGGCGTCGTAACTGCGCTTGAACTCCAGCAACTCGGTGAGCAGCGTGCTCCACTTGCCTTTGGTGATGCCCATCGAGAACAGCACCAGGAACGAATACAGCCCGGTCTTCTCCACCACCAGCCCGCGCTCCCAGAGAAACTTGCTGACCACCGCTGCCGGGATGCCCTTCTCGCTCAGCGCGCCACCGGCATTCAACCCGGGCATGACCAGGGTCACTTTGATCGGGTCGAGCAGCACATAGTCGTCACTGACTTCGCCGAAGCCGTGCCAGTCGGCGTCCGGCTGCAGCAGCCAGTCTTCAGTCTGCACCCGGTCGATGCCTTCGACGCCGGGCGGCTGCCAGATCGAGAACCACCAGTCGTCCGCCGCAATGTGCTGGCGCAGATTGGCCAGCGCCCGGCGAAAACTCAGCGCTTCATCGAAGGTTTCCTGCAACAGCGAACGCCCGGCCGGGCCTTCCATCATCGCCGAGGCCACATCCAGCGAAGCGATGATGCTGTACTGCGGCGAGGTTGAGATGTGCATCATGAACGCTTCGTTGAAACGGTCACGGTCCAGTTGCCGCGCGCCGCCGTCCTGCACATGAATCATCGAGGCCTGGCTGAACGCGGCGAGCAGCTTGTGCGTGGAGTGAGTGGTGAACACCAGCGGGCTGTCCTCGGTGCGCGAGGTGGCCATGCCATAACGCCCGGCGAAGAACTCGTGAAACGCCGCGTAGGCGTACCACGCCTCATCGAAATGCAGCACTTCAACGCTATTGCCCAGGCTCTGTTTGATCAGCTCGGCGTTGTAGCACAGGCCGTCGTAGGTCGAATTGGTCACCACCGCCAGTTTGACTTTCGGCGCCCGGCCCTTGGTCAGCGGGCTGGCGTCGATCTTCGCCTGAATCGATTCGCGACTGAATTCGCTCAGCGGAATCGGGCCGATGATCCCCAGCTCATTGCGCTCCGGGCACAGATACAGCGGGATTGCGCCGGTCATGATGATCGCGTGCAGCACCGACTTGTGGCAGTTGCGATCGACCAGCACCAGATCATCCCGACCGACCATCGAGTGCCAGACGATCTTGTTGGCGGTCGAGGTGCCATTGATCACGAAAAACGTGTGATCGGCGCCGAAGTTGCGCGCGGCGCGCTCTTCGGCTTCGGCCAGCGGCCCAGTGTGATCGAGCAGTGAACCGAGTTCCGGCACCGATACCGACAAGTCCGAACGCAGGGTGTTTTCACCAAAGAACTGATGAAACGCCTGCCCCACCGGACTCTTGTGATAGGCCACGCCACCGCCATGCCCGGGGGTGTGCCAGGAATAGTTGGAGTCGGCGGTGTGCTGCACCAGCGCCTTGAAAAACGGCGGCAGCAGACCGTCCAGATACTTGCGCGCCGCCCGCGCCACTTGCCGCGCCAGAAACGGCACAGTGTCTTCGAACAGATAGAGAATGCCGCGCAGTTGATTGAGCTCGGCCATGGCATCGGCGGGGGCGTTTTCCAGAGTGACCTGTTCGCCGAGGGCAAAGATCGGCAGATCCGGCGCGCGCACCCGCGCCAGGCCGATCAGTTCGGCCATGTTCTGCAGCAGATGCGAGTTGGTGCTGGCGTCTTCGGCAGCGATCAGCATGCACGCCAGACCATGATGGGTGGAGGCCACCAACCGCCCTTCGGTGTAGTCGATGGCCGAAACGATATTGAAACCTTCCTGCTCCAACTCCCGGGCGATGCCACGGATACGGTCACCGGCGACCGTGTCGGCCTTGATGTCGCGGTGGACGATCAACACCGGAAACTTCAAATCTTTGTACATGAGGCTCAGTGTCCCGAGGCGGCGGATCAAAGTCTGCCAATGCACTCAGGGTAGAGGGTTGCAGCGAAAGTGGCGAGGGTGGCCAGTTGGCTTCATTCAGCCTGACTCGGCTTTTGTGGCGAGGGAGCTTGCTCCCGCTGGGGCGCGAAGCGGCCCCCAGTATTCGTTCAGCATCAATAGTGCATTCAGGTTTTATGACTGCTTCGAGCCAAGCGGGAGCAAGCTCCCTCGCCACAGAGGGGGTCAAGCTTGAGCATCAGCCTCGGCAATCTGCGTCCACAGCGCCGGACCGCCCGCCGACTTGGCGATGATTTCCAGCCGCGCCATATGCGCCGCCAGTTCCTCTTCCGTCGCCCGAATGATCCGCGCAGGCTGACGACTCGCCGGCAGACGACGGATTTCGGTGGCGGAGTTGTCCGCGCCCTCGCCCGTGCCATTGCCGTCGGAAGCGTTGCCGGCCAGCGACAGACTGGTCTGGCCACCGGTCATGGTCAGGTAGACGTCGGCGAGAATCTCCGAGTCGAGCAAGGCGCCGTGCAGTTCACGGCCAGAGTTGTCGACGCCATAACGTTTGCACAAGGCGTCGAGGCTGTTGCGCTGCCCCGGGTGACGTTCCCGAGCCATCATCAGGGTGTCGAGGATGGTGCAATGCTGGGTGATGTCAGCGCGATCGTGCTGACCCATCAAGGCAAATTCGTTGTTGATGAAGCCAACGTCGAACGCCGCGTTATGGATGATCAGCTGCGCGCCGTTGATGAACTCGAAGAACTCGTCGGCCACTTCGGCGAAACGCGGTTTGCCGACGAGGAATTCGTTGGTGATGCCGTGAACGCCGATCGCGCCCTCGTCACTCTCGCGATCCGGTTGCAGGTAAACGTGAAAGTGCCGACCCGTCAGGCGCCGACCGATCAGTTCGACACAGCCGATTTCAATGATCCGGTGACCATCGGTCACCGGCATGCCGGTGGTTTCGGTATCGAGTACAACGGATCTGGTGGCCATCAGTGTTCAATTCTCAACGGGGTCAATCGTACAAAAGCGGTGATGTTAACACGCTCGGTGGGGGTGTTTCAGTCAGACCGTGTCGCCCCATTCGCGAGCAGGCTCGCTCCCACAGGGAAGCGCATTCCAATGTGGGAGCGAGCCTGCTCGCGAATGGGCCGTACCACAGTGCAGCGCCGTTAATCAGCTCTGCTTGTACCCGCGAACCTCATCCACCCCACGGTTGGCCAATTGGTCAGCCCGTTCGTTACCGTGATGACCAATGTGCCCGCGCACCCACTTCCAGGTGACCTTGTGGCGACTGACCTGCTCATCCAGCTCTTTCCACAGATCAGCGTTTTTCACCGGCTCTTTCGCCGCTGTCTTCCAGCCGCGTTTTTTCCAGTTGGCCATCCACTCGTTGATGCCTTTCATCACGTATTGCGAGTCGGTCACCAGCAGCACTTCGCACGGCCGCTTCAAGGCTTCGAGGCCACGGATGGCGCCGAGCAGTTCCATGCGGTTGTTGGTGGTGTTGGCTTCGCCGCCCCACAGTTCCTTTTCGACGCCCTTGCACACCAGCAAGGCGCCCCAGCCGCCTGGGCCGGGGTTGCCCTTGCAGGCACCGTCGGTGAACAGTTCTACGCTATCGACGCTTTCGCTCATGCCACTCTATCCAGAAAAATGCCTGGCCCCGTCAATCGCGGATCGACGATGGCCGCGGCCGGAACAAGTCCGGCCACTATAAAAAGAAGGTTTACGGTTCGATACGACGGCGGTTGACCTTGGCCATCGGCAGCGGAATCAGCTTGCCCATCGGCTCGCGGCGCTCCTGACGCACCGGACGCAGGCCCACCACGATCTTGCGCGCGACCAATAAATAGAAGCCACCGCCCGACAGTTGCCAGTCGCCGGCCTTGCGTTCCCAGCCGGCCAGTCGGGCCTGCCACTTGGGCGACGCGAGCGGCGGACGATAGCACCCGAAGCGGCGTTTCTCCAGCGCAAAGCCCAGCAGATTGAGCCAGTCGGCGACCCGCGATGGCGAGATGCAGCGTGCCTGGCGCAAGGCGTCGTGGGCAAATACGTGGCGCAAACCCCAGGTGCTCCAGGGGTTGATGCCGATGATCAGCAGATGCCCGCCGGGGCGTACACTGCTTGCCGCTTCGCGCAGCAAACCGTGGGGCGACAGACAGAAATCCAGACCGTGCTGCAACACCACCACGTCGGCGGCGTGCTCGCTCAACGGCCAGGCCTGTTCCTCGCAGACGATCTCGACACCCGGCAACGGCGCGCCGAGCCGCACGTTGCGCTGTACCTGCGGCGCCGACGGCGGAGTCTGGGCCGACGGCCCGTAATGCACCAGATAGCCGCCGAAGAACCGCCCCAACTCGTCTTCGAGCATGCGCCGTTCTTCATCCAGCAGAAATTGCCCGAGCGGGCCGGCCAGCCATTCTCGGGCCGCGCCGATCAACGCCAGCCAGTCGGGATCGGCCTGAGCGAACGCTTTATCGGTCATGTCATTCTCCAACGCCGCTAGAAGCTCTAAGATGCGCCAATGTTTTCCGCTTGGCGAATTCCGACGATGATACAGATCAGTGCCCTGCCCGCGTTCACCGACAACTACATCTGGTTGTTACAGGATCACCGCAGCCAGCGCTGCGCCGTGGTCGACCCGGGCGATGCCGCGCCGGTGCAGGCCTGGCTGGCCGCACACCCGGGCTGGGTACTGAGCGACATTCTGATCACCCATCACCATCACGATCACGTCGGCGGCGTCGAACGCCTGAAAGCGGCGAGTGGCGCCAAAGTCTACGGCCCGGCCAGCGAAAACATCCCGGGGCGCGACGTGGCGCTCAAGGACAACGACACGGTCAGCGTCCTCGGCTGGGATTTCGATGTCTATGCGGTGCCCGGTCACACCCTCGGCCACATCGCCTATTACCACCACGGCCTGCTGTTTTGCGGCGACACCCTGTTCGCCGCAGGTTGCGGACGCCTGTTCGAAGGCACGCCGGAGCAGATGCACCACTCGCTCGGCCGTCTCGCTGCCCTGCCCGAGGATACGCTGGTGTATTGCACCCATGAATACACCCTGAGCAATCTGAAATTTGCTGCGGCAGTCGAACCGAGCAACCCGGACATTGCCGCCCGTCTGGAAAAAGTCACCCGGCAACGGGAAAAAGGCGTGATGACCCTGCCCTCTACCCTGGCCCTGGAAAAGCTCACAAATCCGTTTTTGCGTACCGCTGAAACATTAGTTACACAAAAAGTGGACGAACGGGCAGGCGCTCAAAACCGGGCGCCGAGTGAGGTTTTTGCGGCTCTGCGGGCATGGAAAGATAAGTTCTAAGTGACTCACCAGTTGGTACAAAAATTCTGAATGGTTGACCGCAGGGGGTGCGCTTTCTAGAATCGCCCGACATTTTTGCCCGGAACTTACTTCCAGCCAATGTCGTCATCCATACGTAAGTCCGTCAATTCAGACACGCTGACCCGCCTGGCGCAAGCCATCGCGGTGGCTGTGTCCGCCACGTTGGCGGGCTGTTCCAGCCATGCTCCGCAGCCTGAAGCGAGCCATACGCCGAACATTGCTGCGCGAGCCAAGCAGAAACCGATCTGGCTCAGCGAAAAGCCTAGCCCGCAGGTGCCTCAGGACATCTGGGAGCGCATGCGCGGTGGTTTCCAGCTGCAGGACGGCCTGGGCGTCAACCCGCGCATCGAGCAGCAGCGGCTGTGGTTTGCCAGCAACCCGTCCTTTCTGGAGAACGCCGGCGAACGCGGCAGTCTCTACATTCATTACATCGTCGAGCGTCTCGAAGAGCGCAACATGCCGCTGGAGCTGGCCCTGCTGCCAGTGATCGAGAGCGCCTACAACCCGATGGCCTATTCCCGGGCCGACGCTTCGGGCCTGTGGCAATTCATTCCGTCCACCGGTCGTTACTACAACCTGCGCCAGACCCGCTTCTATGATGGCCGTCGCGATATCACCGCCTCGACCACCGCCGCGATGGACTACCTGACTCGCCTGCACGACATGTTCAACGGTGACTGGCTGCTGGCCCTGGCGGCCTATAACGCCGGTGAAGGCACGGTCAGCCGCGCCATCGAGCGTAATGAGAAGCTTGGCCTGCCGACCGACTACTGGAACCTGTCGTCGTTGCCGGCGGAAACCCAGGCCTACGTGCCGAAGCTGCTGGCCCTGTCGCAAGTGGTGCTGGCCCCGGAAGCCTACGGGGTGAACCTCAACCCGATCGCCAACGAACCCTATTTCCAGGTCGTCGAAATCAACCAGCGCATGGACCTGTCCAAGGTCGCAGCGGTGGCCAACATCGACGAAGACGAGCTGTTCCAGCTCAACCCGGCTTTCAAGCAGCGCACCACCATCGACGGTCCTCAGCATCTGCTGGTGCCGACGTCCAAGGCGCAATTGCTGACCGCCAGCCTGCAGACCATGCGGCCTGAAGAGCTGATCAGCCCGCGTTCGCTGAAGCCGGTGTTCGACGGTGCCGACCCGACTGAAGTGGCGAAGCTCAAGCGCGCCTATCGGGTCAAACGCGGCGACAATCTCGGTTCCATCGCCAAGGCCAACAAGGTCGAAGTCAAGGACCTGCAGCGCTGGAACAAGCTGACCGGCAAAAACCTCAAGGTCGGCCAGACCCTGCTGATGCAGGACAACACCAAGCGCACCCCGGCGCGCAGCGGTCGCCGGGTCAACACGGTGATCGCTGCCAACAGCAAGCCCAAAGGCAAGGCCGACAGTCAGCAGCAGACCCAGTACAAGGTCAAGCGTGGCGACACCCTGTACGTGGTGGCCAAGCGTTTCAACGTCGAGATGCAGCATCTCAAGCGCTGGAACCCGGGTGCCGGCAAGGCCCTCAAGCCTGGGCAGATGCTCACGGTCTACCAGCCGCACTGACAGAAGAGCCCCTGAATTTTCAGGGGCTTTTTTTCGCCTGGCGCCTGGCTTGATTTTGTTGGCGTCCTCAAAACTTCTCCCCCTCACCCCAACCCTCTCCCCCAAGGGGGCGACGGGAAAAGGGAGCAGATTGGGGGCTTTTTCAAACCTGAGTTCAACTCGATATTTCAGGTCGGCGTACTTCTCATAAACACCTCGGTCAGTCCCCTCTCCCTCCGGGAGAGGGTTAGGGTGAGGGGCTCTTGGCCTTGCCGATTAACCCCACATTAACCTCTGTCTTTTTCCTGTCCAGACAAGCTGTTACTGTACGGCCCACAAAGCCCAAGCCGCCTGGATCGGATCTGACTTGAAGCGTCCCCTCCTCCTGCTCCTGATCAGCCTGGCCTTGAGCTCACCCGCAAGCGCGACGATTACCGAAAGTCACGGTTATGCGCAGTTCGGCACGCTCAAGTACCCGGCCAGATTTACCCACTTCGACTGGGTCAACCCGCAAGCGCCCAAGGGCGGTACGTTGCGGGTGATGGCGTTCGGCACCTTCGATACGGTCAATCCATACACGTTCAAGGGCACCAGCCCGGTCACCACACCGAATTTCCTGCAGTACGGCATCAACGAGCTGAACGAGCCGCTGATGGTCGGCACCGGCCAGTATTCGCCGTCCGGTGACGAACCGGCGTCCAGTTATGGCTTAATCGCGCAATCGGTGGAGTACAGCGAAGATCGCAGCTGGGTGGTGTTCAATCTGCGCCCGGAAGCACGCTTTCACGACGGCACCCAGATCACCGCTTACGACGTGGCGTTCTCCTACCGAACACTGCTCAAGGACGGACACCCGCTGTACCGCACCGCCCTGCAGGAAGTCTCGCGGGTCGACATCCTCAACCCGCAGCGCATACGTTTCGTGATGAAACGCTCGGGCAATCCGTTACTGATCCTGCGCCTCGGCGAGTTGCCGGTGCTGCCGCAGCATTACTGGAAGGATCGCGACTTCAAGGCCACCACCTTCGAACCACCGCTGGGCAGCGGCCCGTACCGCATCACCTCAGTGACGCCGGGGCGGCAGCTGATTTTCGAGCGGGTCAAGGATTACTGGGGCAAGGACCTGCCGGTCAATCGCGGCAAGTACAACTTCGATCGCATGGAAGTCGAGTTCTACCGCGACAGCGACGTGGCCTTCGAAGCGTTCAAGGCCGGCGAATTCGACATCTACATCGAGCATCAGGCGAAGAACTGGGCCAACGGCTACAACTTTCCGGCGGTGCGCCGTGGCGAAGTGATCAAGGCGCAGATTCCACACCAGATCCCGACCCAGAGCCAGGGCCTGTTCATGAACACCCGACGCGCGACCTTCAGCGACGTCAAGGTGCGCGAAGCGCTGGGCCTGATGTTCGACTTCGAATGGACCAACCGCGCGCTGTTCAGCGATGCCTACCAGCGCACCACCAGCTACTACCCTAACAGCGAGTTTTCCGCGACGGGGCTGCCGGTCGGGCATGAATGGCTGATGCTCAAGCCGTACAAGGATCAGTTGCCCGCGAAGCTGTTCACCGAGCCGTTCAGCCTGCCGCAAACCGATGGCCGTGGCATCCCGCGAGAGACCATGCGCAAGGCCCTGGCCCTGCTCGCCGAGGCCGGCTGGAAGCTCAACGGCCAGCGCCTGCAAAACACCGCAGGGCAGCCGCTGAGCTTCGAACTGTTGCTGGTCAATCCGAACCTTGAGCGGATCCTCCAGCCCTATATCGAGAACCTCAACAGCATCGGCATCGACGCGCGCCTGCGCACGGTGGATCGCGCTCAATACAAACAGCGCCTGGACCAGTTCGATTTCGACATGATCCTGATGACCCTCAACCAGACCCTCAGCCCGGGTCTGGAGCAATGGCAGTACTTCCATTCCAGTCAGGTCGGGGTCAAGGGCAGCAAGAATTACGCCGGTATTGCCAACCCGGTGGTCGATCACCTGCTCGAACAATTGCTCGCCGCGCAAACCCGCGACGAACAGGTCGCCGCCGGCAAGGCGCTGGACCGCGTGCTGCTCTGGCAGCACTACAGCATTCCCAACTGGTACCTCAATTATCACCGACTGGCCTACCGCAACCGGTTGGCCTTCGTCACCACGCCGCCCTACACCCTGGGCCTGAGCGCGTGGTGGCTGAAATCTTCGGAGAACAATAAATGACGCCCATCCGCGCCCTGCTCGTGCAGGCCAGCGGTCTGCTGTTCGCCGGGCTGGCGATTGCCGCCCCGCAACACGCTGTGACCCTGTACAACGAGCCGCCGAAATACCCGGCGGACTTCAAGCAGTTCGATTACGTGAACCCCGACGCGCCCAAGGGCGGGATCTTCCGTCAGGCCGGGTTCGGCGGCTTCGACAGCCTCAACCCGTTCATCAGCAAAGGCGTGCCGGCCGATGACGTCGGGCAGATCTACGACACCCTGACCAAGCACAGTCTCGACGAACCGTTCACCGAGTACGGCCTGATCGCCGCGAAGATCGAGAAAGCCCCGGACAACAGCTGGGTGCGTTTCTACCTGCGCCCGGAAGCGCGTTTTCACGATGGCCATCCGGTGCGCGCCGAAGACGTGGTGTTCAGCTTCCAGACCCTGACCAAGGACGGCTCGCCGCTGTTTCGCGGCTACTACAGCGATGTCGAAGAGGCCATCGCCGAAGACCCGCTCAAGGTGCTGTTCAAGTTCAAGCACACCAACAATCGCGAGTTACCGCTGATCCTCGGTCAGCTCCCGGTGCTGCCGAAACACTGGTGGGCCAATCGTGATTTTTCCAAGGGCAATCTGGAGATCCCGCTGGGCAGCGGCCCGTACAAGGTCGCCGAAGTGAAAGCCGGGCGCTCGGTGCGCTATGAACGGGTCAAGGACTACTGGGGCAAGGATCTGCCGGTCAATCGCGGGTTCTACAACTTCGACGTAATGACCACCGATTACTACCGCGACAACACCGTCGCCGTCGAAGCGCTGAAGGCCGGCCAGTTCGATTACTGGCTGGAAATGACCGCGAAGAACTGGGCCAACGCCTACAACATCCCGGCGGTCACCGAAGGCCGCTTGATCAAGGAACAGATCGCCAACAGCAACCCGACCGGCATGCAGGGCTTCGTTTTCAACTTGCGCCGTCCGGTGTTTCAGGATGTGCGGGTGCGTCAGGCGCTCGGCCTGCTGTTCGATTTCGAGTGGACCAACAAGCAGCTGTTCAACGGTGCCTACTTCCGCACCCGCAGCTATTTCGAGAACTCGGAAATGGCCGCCACCGGCCTGCCCGACGTCGAACAACGGGCGATCCTCGAACCGTTTCGCAGCAAGCTGCCGGCGCAGGTGTTCAGCGAAGCCTTCGAGAACCCGAAGACCGACGCCAGCGGCATGATCCGCGCACAGCAGCGCGAGGCCTATCAATTGCTGCAAGAGGCTGGCTGGAAGATCGTCGACGACAAAATGGTCGACGCCAGCGGCAAACCGGTGGTCATCGAGTTCCTCCTGGCACAAACCGAATTCGAACGCGTGCTGCTGCCGTTCAAACGCAATCTGGCTGACCTTGGCATCGACCTGGTGATCCGCCGCGTCGACGTTTCGCAGTACATCAACCGCGTGCGTTCGCGGGACTTCGACATGATGGTCGGCAGCTTCCCGCAATCCAACTCGCCGGGCAACGAGCAGCGCGAATTCTGGATGAGCGCCGCCGCCGACAAACCGAGCAGCCGCAACACCATGGGCCTGAAGGATCCGATCGTCGATCACCTGGTGGAAAACCTGATCAACGCCGATTCGCGCAGCAGCCTGGTGGCGCATGCGCGGGCGCTGGATCGGGTGCTGCAATGGGGTTACTACGTGGTCCCCAACTGGCACATCAAGACCTGGCGCGTGGCGTACTGGAACCACATCGGTCACCCGAAAGTCTCGCCCAAATACGACATCGGGATTAACACCTGGTGGGTCAAGCCTGACGCGAAACCCGCCATAGAAGTCGAAACCAAACTGCAAGCCGACCCTGTGGGCACGGAGTAATCAGATGCTGGCGTATATCTTTCGGCGACTGCTGCTGATCATCCCGACCCTGTTCGGCATCCTGCTGATCAACTTCGTAATCATCCAGGCCGCGCCCGGCGGCCCGGTGGAGCAGATGATCGCCAAGCTCGAAGGCTTCGAAGGCGCCACCAGCCGCATCGCCGGTGGCGGTGCCGAGGTCTCGGTGGCCGGCTCCGCGTATCGTGGCGCGCAAGGCCTCGACCCGGCGCTGATCAAGGAAATCGAGCACATGTACGGGTTCGACAAGTCGGCCCCGGAACGTCTGTGGATCATGGTCAAGAACTACGCGAAGCTGGATTTCGGCGACAGTTTTTTCCGTGACGCCAAGGTCATCGACCTGATCAAGGAAAAGATGCCGGTGTCGATCTCGCTCGGGCTGTGGAGCACGCTGATCATGTACCTGGTGTCGATCCCGCTGGGGATCGCCAAGGCCACGCGGCACGGCAGCCACTTCGACGTGTGGACCAGTTCGGCGATCATCATCGGCTACGCGATTCCGGCGTTCCTCTTTGCGATTCTGCTGATCGTGGTGTTTGCCGGCGGCAGTTATCTGGACTGGTTCCCGCTACGCGGGCTGACCTCGAACAACTTCGATGAACTGAGCCTGGGCGGCAAGATCCTCGACTACTTCTGGCACCTCGCGCTGCCGGTAACCGCGCTGGTGATCGGCAACTTCGCGACCATGACCCTGCTGACCAAAAACAGCTTCCTCGACGAGATCAACAAGCAGTACGTGGTCACCGCCAAGGCCAAGGGCCTGACGCGCAATCGCGTGCTCTACGGCCACGTGTTCCGCAACGCCATGCTGCTGGTGATTGCCGGGTTTCCGTCGGCGTTCATCGGCATCTTCTTCACCGGCTCGTTGCTGGTGGAGGTGATTTTCTCCCTCGACGGTCTGGGTCTGATGAGTTTCGAAGCGGCGATCAACCGCGATTACCCGGTGGTGTTCGGCACTCTGTTCATCTTCACCCTGCTCGGCCTGGTGGTGAAACTGATCGGCGATCTCACCTACACCCTGGTCGATCCGCGCATCGACTTCGCCAGCCGGGAGCATTGAGATGAACCTGTCCCCTCTCAACCGCCGCCGGTTCGAACTGTTCAAGGCCAACAAGCGTGGCTGGTGGTCGCTGTGGCTGTTTCTGATCCTGTTCGGCCTGAGCCTCGGTGCCGAACTGATCGCCAACGACAAGCCGCTGGTGGTGCATTACGACAACCACTGGTACTTCCCGGCGATCAAGCGCTACCCGGAAACCACCTTCGGCGGCGAATTCCCGCTGGAAGCCAACTACAAGAGCCCGTACATCCGCGAACTGCTCAAGGCCAAGGATGCGTGGGTGTTGTGGGCGCCGATCCCCTACAGCTACCAGAGCATCAACTACGACCTGAAAGTCCCGGCCCCAGCCCCGCCGTCGGCGGACAACCTGCTCGGCACCGACGATCAGGGCCGCGATGTGCTCGCGCGGGTGATCTACGGCTTCCGCATTTCCGTACTGTTTGCCCTGACGCTGACCGTGCTCAGCTCGATCATCGGCGTGATCGCCGGCGCGCTGCAGGGTTTCTATGGCGGCTGGGTCGATCTGGCCGGGCAACGCTTTCTGGAGATCTGGTCGGGATTGCCGGTGCTGTACCTGCTGATCATCCTTGCCAGTTTCGTCCAGCCGAATTTCTGGTGGCTGCTGGGGATCATGCTGCTGTTTTCGTGGATGAGCCTGGTCGACGTGGTGCGCGCCGAGTTCCTGCGCGGCCGTAACCTTGAATACGTGCGCGCCGCGCGGGCACTGGGCATGCAGAACGGTGCGATCATGTTCCGCCACATCCTGCCCAACGCGATGGTCTCGACCATGACCTTCATGCCGTTCATTCTTACCGGCGCCATCGGCACCCTGACCGCGCTGGATTTCCTCGGTTTCGGTTTGCCGGCCGGCAGTCCGTCGCTGGGTGAACTGGTGGCCCAGGGCAAATCCAACTTGCAGGCACCATGGCTGGGCATGAGCGCGTTCGCGGTGCTGGCGCTGATGTTGAGTTTGCTGGTGTTTATCGGCGAGTCCGCTCGCGATGCCTTCGACCCGAGGAAGTGAAATGAATCAGGACAATCTGATCGAAGTGCGCGACCTCGCCGTCGAGTTCGGCTTCAACGAGCGGCTGCACCGGGTGGTCGAGGGCGTGAGCTTCGACATCAAACGCGGCGAAACCCTGGCCCTGGTCGGCGAGTCCGGCTCGGGCAAATCGGTGACGGCGCACTCGATCCTGCGCCTGCTGCCCTACCCGCTGGCCCGCCATCCAGCCGGCAGCATCAACTATGCCGGGCAGAATCTGCTCGGCCTGAGCGAAAAAACCATCCGGCATATTCGTGGCAACCGCATCGCGATGATCTTTCAGGAGCCGATGACCTCGCTCAACCCGCTGCACTCGATCGAGAAGCAGATCAACGAGATCCTCGGCATCCACAAGGGTCTGAGCGGCAAAGTCGCGACCAAGCGCACTTTGGAGCTGCTGGAGATGGTCGGCATTCCCGAGCCGCACAAACGCCTCAAGGCCCTGCCCCACGAATTGTCCGGCGGCCAGCGCCAGCGGGTGATGATCGCCATGGCGTTGGCCAACGAGCCGGAACTGCTGATCGCCGACGAACCGACCACCGCACTGGACGTGACCGTTCAGCTGAAAATCCTCGATTTGCTCAAGGAACTTCAGGCTCGATTGGGCATGTCGCTGCTACTGATCAGTCACGATTTGAACCTGGTGCGAAGAATTGCGCATCGCGTATGTGTCATGCAGCGCGGTTGCATCGTCGAACAGGCATCGTGCGCAGAGCTGTTCCGTTCGCCGCAGCATCCGTACACTCGGGAATTGCTCGGCGCGGAGCCCAGCGGAGGCCCGGCGACCAATAAAATCGGGGCGCCGCTGCTCGAAGTCGAGAACCTCAAAGTCTGGTTCCCGATCAAGAAAGGCCTGCTCAAGCGCACGGTGGATTACATCAAGGCAGTGGACGGCATCAATTTCAGCCTGCCTCAGGGTCAGACGCTGGGGATCGTGGGGGAAAGCGGTTCCGGCAAATCCACCCTCGGTCTGGCAATTTTGCGGCTGATCGGCAGCAAAGGCGCGATTCGCTTTGAGGGCAAACAGCTAGACTGCCTGACGCAGAACGAGGTTCGCCCGTTGCGTCGGGAGATGCAGGTGGTGTTTCAGGATCCGTTCGGCAGCCTGAGTCCGCGGATGTGCGTGAGCGACATCGTTGGCGAAGGCCTGCGGATTCACAAGATGGGCACCGCCGCCGAGCAGGAAGCGGCGATTATTGCGGCATTGAAGGAGGTAGGTCTGGATCCGGAAACCCGGCACCGCTACCCTCACGAATTTTCCGGTGGGCAACGGCAACGTATCGCCATTGCCCGGGCTTTGGTGCTGAAACCGGCGCTGATCCTGCTGGACGAGCCGACTTCCGCGCTCGACCGCACGGTGCAGCGGCAAGTGGTGGAGCTGTTGCGTTCACTGCAAGCCAAGTACAACCTGACGTATTTGTTCATCAGCCATGACCTGGCTGTCGTCAAAGCGCTGAGCCACCAGTTGATGGTGGTCAAGCATGGCCAAGTGGTCGAACAGGGAGACGCGCAAGATATTTTTGCCGCCCCCAAACATCCGTATACACAGCAGTTGCTGGAAGCCGCTTTTTTGGCACCAGCCACTGCGCAATAACCTGAAAGAGGAGCAACACATGGGTTTTCTCGCCGGTAAGCGCGTACTGATCGTCGGTGTCGCCAGCAAGCTGTCCATCGCATCCGGCATCGCTGCCGCCATGCATCGCGAGGGCGCTGAGCTTGCCTTCACTTATCAGAACGACAAACTGAAAGGTCGTGTTGAGGAATTCGCTCAAGGCTGGGGTTCGAGCCCTGAGCTGTGCTTCCCGTGCGACGTGGCCAGCGATGAAGAAATCGCCAAGGTCTTCGAAGAACTGAGCAAGAAGTGGGACGGCCTGGACTGCATCGTGCACTCCGTCGGCTTCGCCCCGGGCGACCAACTGGACGGCGACTTCACCGAAGCCACCACCCGTGAAGGTTTCCGCATCGCTCACGACATCAGCGCCTACAGCTTCGTGGCTCTGGCCAAGGCTGGCCGCGAAATGATGAAAGGCCGCAACGGCAGCCTGCTGACCCTGTCGTACCTGGGCGCCGAGCGCACCATGCCGAACTACAACGTGATGGGCATGGCCAAGGCTTCGCTGGAAGCTGGCGTACGCTACCTGGCCGGCTCCCTGGGCCCGGACGGCACCCGCGTCAACTGCGTATCGGCTGGCCCGATCCGTACCCTGGCAGCCTCGGGCATCAAGAACTTCCGCAAGATGCTGGCCGCCAACGAAGCGCAAACCCCACTGCGCCGCAACGTCACCATCGAAGAAGTCGGCAACGCCGGCGCCTTCCTGTGCTCCGATCTGGCGTCGGGCATCAGCGGTGAAATCATGTACGTGGACGGCGGCTTCAACACCACCGCCATGGGCAACATCGAAGAGTAATCTTCGGTCTGCCGATAAAAAACCCGCCAATCGGCGGGTTTTTTTGTGCCTGCAATGTCTTCAACAACCCAAATCCCCTGTAGGAGTGAGCCTGAATTTCGTGAACAGCGGATAAACCTGTGGGAGTGGGCTTGCTCACGAAGAGGCCGGTACATTCAACATGAATATTGCCTGACCGGACGCTTTCGCGAGCAAGCCCGCTCCCACACTGTTTTGCGATGCGCCTGAACTTTGTGGGCAGCGGATAAACCTGTGGGAGTGGGCTTGCTCACGAAGAGGCCGGCACATTCAACATGGATATCGCCTGACCGGACGCTTTCGCGAGCAAGCCCGCTCCCACAGGGTTCTGCGGTGTGCCGGGATTTCGTGGGCAGCCGCTAAATCTGTGGGAGCTGGCTTGCCAGCGATGAGGCCTGAATCAGCGCCGTTTCAACGCCTGCTTGTGCGCATACATCGCCTCGTCGGCATCGGCCAGCAGTCGATCCACCGTTTCATGGCGTTGCGGATCGTATTCGATCTGGCCGACGCTGAAGCGAATCTCGTAGCCGCGCTGCAACATCGCATTACGCTCGTCGAGGATTTCCTTGAGCCGCGCCATGATCGCTGTGGTTTCGACGTGACTGGAGCCGGTCAGCAGCGCCACGAACTCGTCACCGCCCAGGCGCCCGACCACGTCGCTCTCGCGAAAAGCGATGCGCAGCACATCGGCAAAGGTCTTCAGCGCACTGTCGCCCTCGGCATGGCCGTAACGATCATTGATCTGTTTGAAGTCATTGAGATCGAAAAACAGCAGCGTCGCCGGTTGGTCCCGGTGTTTACAGGCGTCCAGCGCATGCTGGGCCAGGGTCTTGAAGCCGCGGCGGTTGGACAGCAGCGTCAGCTCGTCCATGCTCGCCATCTGCACCGCCATCAACTCCTGCTCGGCCATGCCGGCGAGATCGCGCAACAGGGCACGCTCCTCGTCGTCGAGTTCGCGCGGCTGGGTGTCGATCAGGCACAACGTGCCCATTTTGTTGCCGTTGGGCACGGTCAGCGGGTAGCCCGCGTAGAAACGAATCTTCGGCTCGCCGGTGACCAGCGGATTGTCATGAAAGCGCTTGTCCTGCTTGGCATCAGGCACCAGCAGCAATTCGTCCTGAAGAATCGCGTGCCCACAGAACGATACATCACGCGGGGTTTCGTTGACGTCGAGGCCGACGCACGACTTGAACCATTGCCGATCCTTGTCCACCAGCGTCACCAGCGCAATCGGCACGTTGAACAGGCGTTTGGCCAGCCGCGTGAGCCGGTCAAAACGCTCCTCCGGCGCCGAATCAAGAACCTTCAAGCCGTGCAGCGCTTGAATTCGGGTGGCTTCATTGGCGGGTTTGATCGGGGCCAGCATCACGCACTCCATCAGGGTCAATGACCGTTAGAGTAGCTTGATTCGCCAGCGACTCACACACTCAACCGCCCGCCACCGGACATGGCCCGCCAGCATCGGCCCAAAGCTTGAACTGGGCCACAAAAATGTCATGCGGCACCGGCACCGGTGCGCGCCCTGCTCCGGGGTTCCAGCCCCACAACACCAGTTTGTCGTCGCTGACATGTTTGATCAGCGCGGCGAAATCACGGTCGCCGTTGCTCGAGCGGTCCTTGATCATCGCGCACAACTTGTCCGGCGGCAGGCCGATCCAGGCCATCTTGTGCGCCGCCGGCGGCAGACTCCAGTGCGGCGCCCCCGGTGGCGCATGCGGGCCATAACTGGCCGGTGGATTGGTCTCGGCGTGGCAGGTGGCGCAAGGCAAACCGGCGGCGCCCTTGCCGTCCATGCCGCGCACCACATTCATCGCGTGTGGTTTGCCCGCATCGAACTGCAGTGGCGAATCACCGGGGATGTGGCAGTTCTGGCAGCGCGGGCTCTGGAACACCTTCTGCACCGTGCCGAACGCCTTGAGCGCTTCCTGATCGTCGGCGAACAGGTCCGAGGCGTAGCCGCCCAGCCCCAGCAATATCACCGTGCCCAACAGCAGATGTCGTTTCATCTCACACCCCCGACAGTTGCAGCGGCAGTTCACGCAAGCGCTGCCCGGTCAGCGCATACACGGCATTGGCCACCGCCGGCGCTGTGGGCGGAACACCGGCCTCGCCGATGCCGCCGGGTTTGTCGCTGCTGGGCACGATATGCACCTCGACCAGCGGCATCTCGTTGAGCCGCAGCACCTGATAGTCGTGATAATTGGATTGCACCACCGCGCCATCCTTGAGCGTCAGTTTGCTGTGCAGCGCCATGCCCAGGCCAAAGGTGATGCACGATTCCATCTGCGCCGCGATGCTCTGCGGGTTGACCGCTATCCCGCAATCCACCGCACACACCACGCGGTGCACGCGAATCGCCAGATTGTCCTGCGAGACCTCGGCCACCTGCGCCACATAACTGCCGAACGACTCGTGTACCGCCACGCCCAATGCATGCCCGTCAGGCAACGGCGCTGTCCAGTTGGCCTTCTCCACCACCAGATTCAGCACCCCGAGATGCCGCGCATGGTCCTTGAGCAAGGTGCGTCGATATTCGACCGGGTCCTTGCCCGCCGCCGTGGCCATCTCATCGATCAGCGACTCCATGACGAAAGCGGTGTGGCTGTGCCCCACCGAACGCAGCCACAGCACATTGATTCCGGTCTGCGGCGAATGCAGCTCGACCTGTTGATGGGCCAGACCCTTGATATACGGGCTGTCGGCCACACCTTCGACCGAAGTCGCGTCGATGCCGTTCTTGACCATGGTCTGTTCGAGCATGGTGCCGGCCATGATCGACTGGCCGACCAGCACATGCTGCCAGCTTAGCGGCATGCCCTGCCCGTCCAGGCCTATGCGTGCCTGATGCAGGAACATCGAGCGGTAATACCCGCCGCGAATGTCGTCCTCGCGCGACCACACGGTTTTCACCGGCAGCCCGGCGGCTTTCGCCACTTGCACCGCTTCGGCGACGAAGTCCGAGGTCGGATTGGCCCGCCGCCCGAATCCGCCGCCAAGAAATTCGGTGTGAATTGCCACCTGTTCCGGTTTGAGTCCGGTGATCTTGCCGGCGACCATCTGGTCTAGGGTCTGGAATTGCGTGCCGGTCCAGATCTCGCACTTTTCGGCGCTGATCTTCACTGTGCAGTTCAGCGGTTCCATCGGTGCGTGCGCCAGATACGGCACGCTGTATTCGACGTCGATTTTCTTCGCCGCCTTGTCGAAGTTGCCTTTCGGATCCCCAGCCTGGCTGGCGGAAGTGCCCGGTGTCGCTGCCAGTTTGCGGAAACTGTCGAGCAGGCCCTGGCTGCTCAGGTCAGCGTGCGGCCCGAGATCCCAATCGACCTTCAGCGCATCGCGACCAAGTTTCGCCGCCCAGTAATGATCGGCAATCACCGCCACACCGGTCGGCACCTGTACCACTTTGTGCACACCGGGCACCGCCAGTGCCTCGGCGCCCTCGAAGGATTTGACCGTGGCACCGAACACCGGCGCACGGGCGACCATCGCGGTCATCAAGCCCTCGAATTGCACGTCCATGCCGAACCTGGCGCGCCCGGTGATTTTCTCCGGGGTGTCGAGACGCTTGGTCGGTTTGCCGATGACCTTCCAGTCCTTGGCCTCCTTGAACGTGATTGACTTCGGATCCGGCACCGGCAGTTGCCCGGCGGCGTCCGCCAGTTCGCCGTAAGTCGCGCGTTTATCGCCGGCAATCACGACGCCCGATTCGGTGCGAAGCGTCGACGCAGCGACGTTGAAGCGCTTGGCCGCCGCTTCCACCAGCATCTGCCGCGCCGTGGCCCCGGCCAGCCGGTAGCGATCGAACTCCATCCAGGTCGAGGTCGAGCCGCCGGTGATCTGCATCCCGCCAAACGCCGGCATGCCGTAATTGGCGGCCGAGGCCGGCGAGTGCTCGACGCGGATCGTCGACCAGTCGGCGTCCAACTCTTCGGCGATCAGCATGGTCAGGCCGGTCCAGATGCCCTGACCCATTTCCGAGTGCCCGAGCAACACCGTTACGCTGTTGTCGGCGGCAATGCGCAAAAACGCATTGGGCGCGAAGACCTTGCCTTCATTCTCCGCCGCCAAGGCAAATCGATGGGCACCGGGGACGACAAACGCCACCACCAGACCGCCACCCAGCACGGCACTGCCCTTGAGAAATCCGCGACGCGATACAGGACTGTTCATCAGCCTTCTCCCAACATGCCTCAGCCGATTTCGGACGCGCGCTTGACCGCCGCGCGGATCCGGGGATAGGTGCCGCAACGGCAAATATTGCCGGAGAGCGCCTGATCGATATCGCTGTCGGTGGGTTTGGGGATCTTCGCCAGCAGCGCGGCGGCCGACATGATCTGCCCCGACTGGCAGTAGCCACACTGCACCACATCGAGCTCGGCCCAGGCCTGTTGCACCGGGTGCGAGCCATCGGTCGAAAGGCCTTCGATCGTGAGAATCTTCTGGCCGTGGGCCACGGCGGTGGCGGGCGTGATACAGGCGCGCAACGGCGCGCCATCGACGTGTACGGTGCAGGCGCCGCACTGGGCCATGCCACAGCCGAATTTGGTACCGGTCAGGTGCGCAACGTCACGCAGGACCCAGAGCAACGGCATGTCGGCCGGTACATCGAGCTCCTGATCCTTGCCATTGATATTCAAGGTCAGCATCGGGGGATTTCCTCAGACTCACGGTGTTCTGAAGGGGCGCCGCTACGGCCGTGGAAGCCTGTGCGCGCCTCGGCTTATCCCTTTCAGCAAAGCCTAATTTGCGCGCGAAGCCAGACATGGCGACCACCGGTCATGCCCTATCGCAAAAATGTCGACTTTAATCTTCTGGCTGATAACGGCGCTCATCCGAACCATTACGACCGGTCTGCGACGAGCGCGGTAACCCTCACCTTGGTCAGGAGTCGCGAACATGGGATTTGTCACCACCAAAGACGGCGTCGAAATTTTCTACAAGGACTGGGGCCCGAAGGACGCCCCGGTGATCCACTTCCACCACGGCTGGCCGCTCAGCTCGGATGACTGGGATGCGCAGATGCTGTTCTTTCTGGCCCAGGGCTTTCGGGTGATTGCTCACGACCGTCGAGGCCACGGACGGTCGAGCCAGGTCTGGGACGGCCATGACATGGACCATTACGCCGACGATGCGCTGGCGGTGGTTCAGCACCTGGGGGTGAAGAACGTGGTGCATGTCGGCCACTCCACCGGCGGCGGCGAGGTCATCCACTACATCGCCCGTCATGGTCAGGACAACGTCGCCAAAGGCGTGTTGATCAGCGCGGTGCCACCGTTGATGGTCAAGACCGAAAGCAATCCGGGTGGTTTGCCGAAATCGGTGTTCGACGATTTTCAGGCGCAACTGGCGGCCAATCGTGCGCAGTTCTACCGCGATATCCCCAGCGGGCCGTTTTATGGCTATAACCGCCCTGGGGCCAAGCCGTCTGAGGGGATCATCGGCAACTGGTGGCGTCAGGGCATGATCGGCGGCGCCAAGGCGCATTACGACGGGATCGTTGCGTTCTCGCAGACCGATTTCACTGAAGACCTGAAGAAAGTCACCGTGCCGGTGCTGGTGATGCATGGCGAGGACGATCAGATCGTACCGTATGCGAACTCGGGGCCTTTGTCGGCGAAACTGCTGCCAAATGGCACGCTGAAGTCATATCCGGGGTTTCCGCACGGGATGCCGACGACTGAGGCGGCGACGATCAATGCGGATCTGCTGGCGTTTATTCGCGGTTGAGGAGAGTTGCGTTCACGCCTGTCTCCTGTAGGAGCGAGCCTGCTCGCGATGGCGATGTATCAGGCAACAAATGTTCAATCTGTTCCGACGCTATCGCGAGCAGGCTCACTCCTACAAGGGAACTTGATTGGCCTGAAGTTCACTACGCCTCGGTACGCCCCGTGCCTTCGCGATCACGTTCGTAGTGGTGGGCCAATGGCAGCGCCGGCAACCATGACTCACGCCGTACAGTCCACAGTTCATAAGTCGGCTTGAACTGGTTCGGCGCGTCCAGCGAGCCGACATTCACTTCTATTTCATCCCCCGAACGCGCCAGTACCGGCGAACCACAGCGCGGACAGAACACCCGCCCTTGATATTCGCCGGTCTTGCCACTGACGGTCACGGCATTCTCAGGAAATATCGCCGAGGCATGAAACAACGTGCCATGGTGTTTGCGGCAGTCGAGGCAGTGGCAGATCCCGACGCGGTAAGGTTGGCCCGATGCTTCGAAACGCACATCGCCGCACAGGCAACCGCCAGTTAATGGGTTCATGGTGTCTATCCTCTGCCAGACTCTGTTCAGCCTTTGAACATAGCAGCCGTACAAGCGAACGCCCACAATCGGCTTATACCGGAGACAGCGCCATGCCCTCCCCTGAATCCATCTTGTTACAGAGCTGGCACACCAACGCTGATGCCTGGATCGACGCGATCCGCAGCGGTGCCATCGAAAGCCGTCAGCAGGTCACCGATCAGGCGGTCCTGCTGGCGATCATGGGCCGCCAACCGGGACGCGTGCTGGATCTGGGTTGCGGCGAAGGCTGGTTGTTGCGGGCGCTGGCGGATCGCGGTATCGATGCGGCGGGCGTCGATGGCGATGCGACGTTGATCGAGGCTGCACGCGCGGCCGGTTCGGCCAAGGTACATGTGGCCAGTTATGCGGCATTGGTCGACGCCGAAATTGATATTGGCCGTGACTACGATTTGATCTGCGCCAACTTCTCGCTGCTGCATCAGGACATCATTCCATTGCTCGCCGCAATGCATGAGTTACTGGTTCCCGGCGGCGCCATGATCATTCAGACCCTGCATCCGTGGGCCGTGGCGGCCGGCGATTATCAGGATGGCTGGCGTGAAGAGTTCTTCGCCGGGTTCAAGGGCCAGTGGCAGCCGATGCCGTGGTATTTCCGCACGCTGTCGAGCTGGTGCAACGCGCTGGACATGGCCGGGTTTCACCTGGTCAGCCTGCAAGAGCCGCAGCATCCGCAAAGCCCGGTGCCGCAGTCGTTACTGATGATCGCCGAACGGCGCTGACCGGGGCAACTCGAGCCCCTTGTGGGAGCGAGCTTGCTCGCGAATGCGGAATGCCTGACAGGCTCGTCGCTGCATGTGCCGACGCTTTCGCGAGCAGGCTCGCTCCCACAATGTTTGGCGTCTAATGCTTCAGTTGTCGATCTACGGCACCGCCATTCGACCAAGGACTGACTACGCTGTAAATCCTGCGTGTCTAACCTGCCGAGGATGACTGCCATGCAACGCTTTCAAAAACTCACACCGTGCCTGTGGTTCGATGATCAGGCCGAAGCCGCCGCGAAGTTCTATTGCTCGATCTTCGATCATTCGAAAATCACCGGCCTGACCCACTACAGTAAGGTCGGCCAGGAATTTCACGGCAAGCCGGAAGGCGCGGTGATGACCGTCAGTTTCGAACTCGACGGCCAGACCTTCACCGGCCTCAACGGCGGGCCGATGTTCAAGTTCAGTGAAGCCATTTCGTTTCAGGTCAATTGCCAGAATCAGGAAGAAGTCGACCACTTCTGGGGCAACCTGTCGGCCGGTGGCCCGGTCGAGGCCCAGCAATGCGGCTGGCTCAAGGACCAGTTCGGGGTGTCGTGGCAGATCGTGCCGGTGGCGTTCATGCACATGATGCAGGACCCCGACACCAGCAAGTCGCAACGGGCGATGCAGGCCATGTTCAAGATGAAAAAACTCGACATCGCCGAACTGGAGCGGGCCTTTGCCGGCCAGAGCTAATACACTCCGGTTCTGGCCTGCCGGGAACCATAACGATGAAACACGCTGCCGCCAAAAACCCTGAAAAAGCCCCACGCTTCTGGCGCGACGATGCCCTGCCCTTCATCGAAGCGCGGGCCATCGCCGATGGCCGTGAGGTCTGCTACTCACGCCATTCCCATGCGCATTTTTCGATTGGCGCGATCACCGCCGGGCGGAGCATTTATGTGCATGAGCAATCGACGTTCGAAGTCGCCGCCGGCACCGTGGTGCTGATGAATCCCGGCGACGTGCATGCCTGCAACCCGCTCGATGATCAGCCGTGGTCGTACTTGATGCTGTATGTCGAGACGTCGTGGCTGACGGATCTGCAGCATCAACTGGGGTTCAGTGCCGAGCTTGAGTTTCGGCGGTTTTCCACTACTCATCTGGATGACCCGCGACTGTTTCGTGACCTGCAAGGGCTTTACGCCACACTCGTCGACGAGCAGCAGGACGTACTGCGCAAACACAGCGCAGCGGTGGAGTTTTTCAGCGATCTGCAACTACGCTTGAACCCGGCTGAACCACCGCAGCGTGAACCGAATTTCAAGCTCGAACGCGCCGCCGACTTCATTCGCGAACACTGCACCGACCTGCTCAGCCTGGAGGACATCTGCACGGCGGCGCAGTTGTCACCGTCGTATCTGATCCGTACGTTCAAGCAGCATTACGGCATGACTCCGCATGCCTTTGTGGTCAACCAGCGCATCCAGTTCGCCCGCGAACGTCTGCGCAGCGGCCAGTTGATTGCCGATGTCGCGCTGGAAGCAGGGTTTGCCGATCAGGCGCATTTTCAGCGCGCATTCAAACAGCATCTGGCGGCGACTCCCGGCCAATATCGCGGCTGATCCTGGCGCCGGGCTCACGGCAACAGCAGATAACCCGCGCTCGCCGCCAGCAACAAGGCCATCAACCGGTTGAACAGGCGCATCCCCTTCGGATTGCCCAGATACCCACGCAGAAACGTCCCGGCATAGACCCAGCAACCGACCGACAGATAACAGATCACCAGATACACCGCGGCGAACTGCCAGACCAGCCGCGCCTCGCCATCGGCGACAAACGCGCCCATCCCGGCCACACACGCCAGCCAGGCTTTCGGGTTGAGCCATTGCATCACCGCGCCGTACAACATCGACGGTGCCCGACCCGCCTCGCCGGCATGCAACTGGCCGTCATCGGCCGCCAGTTTCCAGGCCATGAACAACAGAAACGCCACCCCGGCCAATTGCACCACCCGGGTCAGGAATGGCCACAGTTTCAGGACTTCATGCAGGCCCAGGCCCATCAGTACCAGCAACAACACAAACCCCAACGTCGCTCCCGCCACGTGCCGCTGACTGGCCCGAAAGCCGAACTGCGCACCGGAACTCAGCGCGACGATGTTCACCGGGCCCGGGGTTATGGACGCCACCAGCGCGAACGCCGCCATCGACACAATCAGACTCATAACGCACCTGCCGCAGATTGGGGAGAAAGAGACTCAGGCTAACTAAGGCATAGCCTCCTGTATTGAACAAAATTGCCCTCGTATCGACCGACAGGAAACATACATTGAAACCAATACTGCAGAACAAACCCTGACTGCGCCGATATAGTCGCCATGCGAAAACAAAACTTCGCTATACCCGTTTATTGACCCACCTATATAGCCATGGATGGACTGACACCCAATGACGACTTTAACCAATCTTTTTACCCCAGCACCTCTATCAAGTGAGCAACTTGAGCGACGTGCTATTGCGCAGGCAATGAGAGCCATGCTCGAAAAGTGGGAAAAGGCCAAGGCCAGCGACAACTATGCCTACCCCACCAACCGTGTTAACAACAAACAACTGTGCATATCGACTCTTGAGGGAAGTCTATTCAATCAAGCGCATTTTTCGGCACACATCGTCCTGCGCCAACTGGTACGTCAGCCACAATTCGTTGCAATCGTCGATACGTTAGAAATCAATGATGACAACTGGACACTGGTCAATAAAAAGGGCGAAATCTTTCAAGTCCATGAAATCCAAACAACTGTCGGGACGTTTATCGAGCGCATTGATATCACCCAGCAGACCAACGAGATTGATTCGTTGAAAGCCGACCTGCAACTGCTGGCCAGCAGTGCAGTCATGACAGGTGGCATCGTGTCTTCAAGCGACCGTCTGCCGTTGCTCAACTGGCTGCAGTTCCAGCAACTGAACCTGCCCGAGACCGCAGACCACTTGCAAAACCTGATTGCCTGGCTCGAACTGACCTTGCCGCTGCCACCGACACATGGCAACTACTGGGGGATATCGAACGAAACCGGCGCAACAGAGCTGTGCATCGACGAAGATCAGCAATCGGCTATCTACCAGGTCATCCATAAGTTGATGGACAAGGGCGAGCCGCGCGCGGAACCGCTGATCAATTATCTGGCGGGCGCACTGCTCAAGAAAGAGACGCCGACAGCCCTGCGTGAATACCCGCGTCGCGCCTGGGCACTGCTGATCGAGACCGAAGAAGCCAAAGCTTTCGCCCAGTCCTGCTTCGAAGCGTTGAACGAGCCGTCCATGGCCAATGCGACTGTGCTGAGCACAGCGCAGCGCAGTCGCCTGCTGGTCGCAGCGGTCATGCTGGATTTGTCGTTGGGTCGCGATGACAAGAACCAGAACTTCATCGAGCAGAATATCTATAACCCAGGTTACGTGCAGGCTACCTCCCATGAGGTCAACCTGGCACTGGAACAGGCACTCGGGCGCCGACGTATAAAGGAGTATGCAGTTCCAATGACGCTGGAACTGATCCTCGCCGGACTTGCGCCCGAATTCCTGGTCAGAACACCCACGACGCTACAGATCGGCACGCCAGGCTGGGTAATTCTGCGCAAATCGGTAAGTCTGGCCGAGACCATCGCGCCTGGCCTGTCCAGTCAGATGTCCTATGACAAGCTGCTTGAATTGGGCGCTATGTTGCCCACCAGTACACAACAGCAGACCCTGCATGACTGGGCGAACCTGCAAGGCATCATGGACTGGTCGATGCTGAATGGCCTGGAACCTGAGAATGCCAATGACCTGCAAACCCAGGAACTGTTCAAGCAAGCAGCTAGCCAATACAACGCCCACATCGAGGCGATCAACGCCGCACTGACAACGATCGCCACCCCACCGGTCAGCCGGCGCAAGCTGGCAAAAGCCGAGCTGTACGACGTAGGTTGCGATCCGATGATGCAAATAGCGTTGCCGGTCGAATACGGATACGAACGCCATTATCATCCCGTGCTTGATGTTTATATGACCCGCAACTTGCTGTTCAAAAAGGGCTATGACAGGCAATCCGGCACAAGTATCTACAAGGCGTATCCGGATCTGCTGACACTCGAACCAATCAACGACATTTACGAGGCAAAAGTAAAAGAACACTTCAAGCAATACAAAACAGCCATCAATACCACTGTGCGTCTGACACTTTCACGATTGTCACTGGAAGAACGGATGGCACTTGAATTCGGCAAGGTGGCCATATTCACCGTTCGCGATTTCTCCATACAAACCCCGATAAACAGCAGCTTTGTGCCGTTTGATCCACGTAAAACAGCGCACTTCGGCAACATGCTGTTTTGCAAGTATGGATTGCAGTTCTACTGTTTTGAAATATTCCCCCTGCAAGGTATTTGCCGCAATAATCCGGCTCTTGCTGAAGCCTACATCCGCGGCCAGACACTCGATGAGATCGGATGGTTTACCGAGGGACCGAACGGCGACAAAGACTTCAAGTCGCTGACGTATCTTCATGCGCGATTCGAGAAAACCGCCTACTTCGAAGGCCAGCCCCCCTTGAGCGAGGAGCTGCGAGACAGGCCGGGCATCATTCTCGAACGCTTTGCCGAATTCGATGAACCTGACGACGCGCTACCCCTTACGCGTAGCCCTATGCACAGTTTCAACTCGGAACGTTTCGACAAGATCGGCGAAATCATTGCCGAACATAATCCCCCGACCCATTACGATCAGTTTTATGCAATCAGTTACGACAGACCCGCCCTGGAGAAGAAACATGATGACTGGGACAACGTCACCGAAACCATTCTCGACATCGTCATCCCGTTCCGCCAGTGCATCAGGGGCCTGTCCTCCAGTGACCCGGATCTTCGCAGCGGCGCCATATTCAGCTGTGTGATGGACCTGACCGCGATCCTCTTCGTCTTTGCCGGAGCGCTGGGGCCGTTCAGCAAGGCGCTGGGCAGCAGTACAAGACTGTTAAGCCTGAGCAAGGTCGGCGCAAGCGTAGCGCTGTCGGTGTTCAATCCGCTCGATGGCGTTCCGAAGCTGGTTTACGGTGGCGCCAGACTGGTCGGCAAAGGCGTGATGAAACTCAGCCATTTCGGCCATACCGTCATCCGGGCCGGAGCCGGACAACTTCGAGCGCTGAGCAGTACCAGCAGCGGCTCGTACGACCTGGTCAAGGCCCTGAGCAAGACCGGGGTTGCAGCGGAGATTCGCATGACGTTGCCGACGCTGGCGCATGCACGGGCATTGTTCAAGGATGATGCACTCGAAACAGTCGAACAGCTCGTCACACGCCTGAGCCAGGACGTTGTTTCCATACCCAAGGGCGGCAATGCGGCAGAACTGCAGCATCTGTTCAACGCTGCAACGAGGGAAGCGACTCAGTCCTCAAAGGGATTCCAGCAACTGGAATCGTTAATAGGTCATGCCGCGGCGAACGACGTACTGATCAGCTTCACCAAAAGCAGAGGCCCCCGGTTCAACGGCACAAAGTTCACTACAAAAGCTGGTGACTATTCGGAAATACTTGGATCAATGGCCGAGCTTGAATCCAGGAAAGTCATCTATCTGAAGAATCATCAGCAAAGCGTCTTGAAGCTGGATCTGGGCAAGCCACCCTACAGCGACGTGATGCCCGAAACGGCGTTCAACCCGCAGGGTTTCACCGACAATGCGCAGAGAGCCGGAGCCTGGATGGTCAAGGGTTCGTCCTCCGACAACGAACTGGAGCACATTGTCGCGATCCTGCGCGAGTATACGAGCAACAATAAATCGCTCACCGATGCGAACGTGGTCAAAGAGATCCACGCTCGACTGGTGCCTCAACTGGCGGAGTCTGTGCGCGAGGTAGGACAGCCAACAAAATATGGTGGCAGCATCAGCGGTTATGCTTCGCTGGAACAACATCTCAAGACGCTCGATGCCGCCCATGAGCATGTCGACAAACACTTGCTGGCGGCCATCGCCGGTTTTCAAGGCTTCGGCGACGGCAATGGTCGTACCGCCAGCGCGGTGTATGCGATCAGCCAACTGCGCAACAATCGATTTGTACCGATGCCGAAACACGTGTTCATGTCGTTGAGCGATCTGGGCTAACCACCCAAAATCCGTGCCCCGTTTAGCGTGGCACGGATTTCTTCATTCCCCGGAGAGCATCGCCGGCACCGTAAACCGAAACTCCGTGCCCTCACCTGGCTCACTGCTGGCCTCGATGCGCCCGCCATGGGCTTCAACAATCCCCTGCGTGATGTACAAGCCCAGTCCGGTTCCGGTCGGGTTGCCCTCCTTCACCGTCCAGTAACGGTCGAACACCCGCGCCAGGTTTTCCTTGGGAATGCCTTCGCCGGTATCGCGCACGGTAAACACGATCTCTTTGCCGTCAGACTTGGCCAACACGCCCACCGAACCTTTGCGCGGGGTGAACTTGATCGCGTTGCCGATCAGGTTCGACAGCACCTGAAACAGGCGCTCCGGGTCGGCGTGGATTTTCAGGTCGGGATCGGCCTCGAACGAGATATTGATGTCCTTGTCCAGCGCCAGTGGCCCGAGCAGCGACTGGGTTTCCTCGAACATCTGCCCGACATCCAGGGTCTGCGGGGCGATGGTGTAGCGCCCAGCGTCGATCTTCGAGGTGTCGAGCAGATCTTCCAGTAGCGTGTTCATCCGCCCGGCCGCCTGCTGCATGGTGTCGATAGCCGTGGAGATGCGCCGCGAGGTGTGCGGGCCGTCGGAACTGAAAGTCTTCTGCATCATGCCGCAGAGCATGGAAATCACGGTCATCGGGTTGCGCAGGTCATGGGACACCACCGCCACCAGCTCATCACGGGCGCGCACCGCCTCCTGCTCGCGGCGTACCTGTCGGGCCAGGTCGTTTTCCAGTGCCGAACGGCGCAGATCGTTGGCCGCGAACAGATCGCCATGACTCCATTTGGTGGAGATCCCGGCCATCTCGACTTTCCAGATTTCGAACGAAGTACGCGGACGCAGACGCAGGCCGGCGTCGGAATTTTCCAGATCCAGCGGTTTGCGCGGGTCGCCGCTCCAGTTGATGTTTTCCTTGACCTCGGGACGGAACCACATCACCCCGTTGTCCACCGGTTTGGGCAGGCTCATGGCAAGCACGCCGCTGGCCACTTGCTGAAACTGCGCGGCTGGCGGATAAACGCTCGCCAGATGATGGCTGGCGAATACCGGCTCGCCGGTGTTCTGCAACCACTTGTGCAGGGCGCGAATGTCTTCCGGCTCCGGGCAGTTGCCATAACGGTGCAATTGCTTGTCTTCGATGATCGCAATGCCCCCGGCCCCGGCCAGCGCCATAAGCACTTGGGGTTGTTGCGCCAGACCGTCGAAGACGTTTTCCGGCGAGTCGATCATGGCCTGATTGAGCAGCGCCAACGCCTCGACTTTCTCCTCGCGCTGGCGGCTGATTTCCAGCGCTTCCATCGCGCTGATCTGCAGCGACAGCACCTGACCGATGGTCTGGCACGCGCTGCGCAGTTCATGCGGCACGTGCAGCGGCTGGCGGTTGCCGCAGCTGATCAGGCCCCAGAGTTTGTCGCCCTTGAGCAGCGAGATGCTCATCGACGACAGCACGCCCATGTTCTTCATGTACTGGCAATGAATCGGCGAGACGCTGCGCAGAGTGGCAAAACTCAGGTCCAGCGGGGTCTGGGTGTCCGGGCGCAACTTGGGCACCAGCGGCACCGGCTGGTAATCGGCATTCGGGATGATCCGCAGCCAGTTGGTGCGGTACAGCTCGCGCGCCTGCTCGGGGATGTCCGAGGCCGGGAAAAACAGGCCGTTGAACACTTCCATCGACGGATCGGACGCCTCGGCGATCACCTGACCGTGGCCCTCCTCCTCGAAGCGGTAGATCAGCACCCGGTCGTAACCGGTCATGGCCTGGATTTCCTTGACGCTGATGTCGTACAGCGCCTGCAGCGAAGTGGCCGCTTGCAGTCGCTGGAGCATGCGCCCCAGATGGGTCTGGTTGCCGGCGACGTTGCGCGGCTGGAAATTTTCGACGTGGATTTCCAGTTCCAGAATCAACACGCCTTGATGACGGTGCAGCAACCCTTCGAACGCGGTGCCGTTGAGGCGAAAGTGCAACGGTCCGGCATCGGCAAATACCGGTTGTTGCAACGCCTCGCGCACGGCCACCGCGTGCGCCTCACCCAGCAATTCGTGCAGCGGCTGGCCGATCAGTTCCTGCGCCGGGCGTGCCAGCAGGGTCTCGACATTGGCGCTGATCTGAATGATTTCCAGCGTCGGCTCGCTCAGGGTCAGCAACAGGCCATGAGGCTGGATCGCCCCGGGAAAGCGGATCGGTTCGTCGGCACAGTTGGCCAGCAGTTCTTCAAAAGCTTCTTGGTCTTGCGGGTTCATGCCAGTACCTCCCGGCTTTCGAGCCAGCGCTCGAAACAACTGAATGTGGTTCGGGCCGCCGCAACCACGGCTTCACGTTCGCTCGCATCCAGCGATCGACTGCCCAAGTATTCAATGAAAGCGCGCCAGCGGCGGCCAGTGGCGGCGCCATAAATGTCGAGGAACGCCGCGCCATTGTCGGCGTTCAGGCTCAACCGCGAGGCGATTTCGCGGCGCAGGATCTGCCCGCCGAGGGTTGCCCCTTCCAGCACGTACGTCACTCCCAGACAGGCAGCGCTGGAGTCGATCACGGGCAGCGCCTGACACAGCGGCAAACGGGCGATAGCCTCGACCGACAGACCCTGGGCCCTCAGATCATTGAACAGGGTCGGCGCCTTGAGACGTGGCGCAAGATCGAAATCGACCGGGATTGCGCCGCTGTCGAGCAATGCGCTTTCCAGCGGTCGATAAAAGCCGTAGTAGGCCTGCATCAGCCGTACAAAAGCGTTGGAATCGAGGGTATCGGAGAAAAAAGGAAGACGTTTTTCCAGTGCGATGTGCAGTTCGGCAGTGCCGGCTCGCAGATCTTGCAGCACCGGTGGCACATAAACTTCACGGGCCTTTGCTTGCATGTAGATCGCTCTTGGTGGGGCCGCTTCGGGGCCGGCAGGGTGTTTGCAGCTTTGGACGAATATTACACGGCAAACGCCTTTTTCTGACTTGGCGCACAGATTTTTCTGACGAAACCATCGCCTTCAGACCTTTCAGAGTTCTGGAGAATCAGAAAAGTTCGACTCGATCAAAGAGGCTGCCAAGGCTGTACCGCGACAGCACCGCATGACTGTACGGGTCAACGCGCCCGCAGCCTGTGATAAAAAAGCGTCATCGCTTCTGGAGCCCAAGCCCATGGATCTCGCCACGCTTTCGCTGTTTCTCCCGGCCTGTTTCGCCCTGAACATGGCCCCCGGCCCGAACAACCTGCTGTCGGTCAGTAATGCCACTCGCTACGGCTATCGTCGGGCGTGTGCCGCCGGTGTCGGACGGATTATCGCGTTCGCCGCAATGATCGCCCTCGCCGGGGCAGGATTGTCGGTGGTGCTGCAGACCTCGGAATGGCTGTTCCATGCGATCAAGATCATCGGCGCGGCGTACCTGCTTTACTTGGCCTGGCAACTGTGGCGGGCCAACCCCGAGGCCGAGCAGCAGGTCGCAGGAGCGTCGGTGGGGTTCTGGCGGCTGGCACGTCAGGAGTTTCTGGTGGCGGCGGGCAATCCGAAAGCAATCCTCCTGTTCACCGCGTTTCTGCCGCAATTCGTTGATCCGGGCCGCCCGGTGCCGGCGCAATTCGCCGTGCTCGGCGCGTTATTCCTGCTGCTGGAGTGGATCGCCATCGGCGCCTACGCGTGGATGGGCCTGCACATGCGCCGCTGGTTCGCCGAGCCGCGCGGCAAACGGATCTTCAACCGTTGTTGCGCAGGGCTGTTGTCGGCGGCAGCTTCGGTGTTGTTGATGACGAAACGCGCTTAAACCTCGGAAGGGCCTTTGAGCTCGACCTGATTGCCGTCCGGGTCAAAGCAATACAACGACAGGCCGTAGCCCTCGGCACCGAAGCGTCGAGCGGCTTTTTCCACGGTCAGACCGTGCGCCTGCAAGTGTTCGATCAACGCCGGTTCATCAAAGGGCTCGATACGCAGGCAGAAGTGATCGACGTTGCGCCGCTCGGTACCGGCCGCCCCGCCACCCTTTTTGCCGAGTTCGCCTTGCAAGTCGACGAGGTCGATCATCGAGGTGCCGGCGCGCAGGTGCACCAGACCCAATGGTTCGTTGTGCCTGACCACCTCGGCGCCGAACACCTGGCGGTAGAAATCGATACTGCGTTGCAGATCGGCGACCCGCAGGACGATGTGATCGAGGTGTTGAATGATGAACGGCTGCATGGGTTGGCTCCATTGAGTCGGTGACCCGCTGATTGTGGTGCAGAATCGAAAAAATTCACTGTCGATTTTTCGGTGGAGCCATCGAAAACCTGGATTTAAGCTCTGCCCATGAACATACAAACCGCACTCCTGCCGCCCCACGCCGAGATGGTTCGCGCCATGCTCGAACGCGACACCGCCTACGAAGGGGTGTTCTTCACGGCCGTGAAAACCACCGGGATCTTCTGCCGCCCCAGCTGCACGGCGCGCAAGCCGAAACCGGAGAACGTCGAATTCTTCGCCCATGCCGATGAGTGCTTGAGCGCCGGTTATCGCGCCTGCCTGCGCTGCAAGCCGCTGGACGCCGCAGCCATCGCCCCCGACTGGGTGCAGCGCCTGCTCACCGCCGTCGATGCCGACCCGGAAATGCGCTGGAGCGATGCGCAACTGCTGGCCGAAGGCATCGAACCGCTGAAGCTGCGGCGCTGGTTCAAGCAGCATTTCGGCATGACCTTTCATGCGTGGCTGCGCACGCGCCGGCTCGGTATGGCGCTGGGCGGGATTCGCCAAGGCACCTCGATTGACCATGCGGCGTTCGACTCAGGCTATGAATCGCTCAGCGGTTTTCGCGATGCGTTCCAGAAGTCGTTCCACATCACCCCGGGTCGTGCGGCCAACAGTGAACCGCTGCTGTTCACCCGCCTGACCACGCCGCTGGGGCCGATGATCGCGATGGCCGAACGTCGCGGACTGGTGTTGCTGGAGTTTCTCGATCGCCCGGCGCTGACCCGCGAGGTCGAGGAACTGCAGGCCCGCCATGGCTACGTGGTCGCACCGGGACACAACGCGCATTTGCGGCAGATCGAAGAGCAACTCAACGAATATTTTGCCGGGACCCGCACTCTGTTCAGCGTCCCGCTGCACCTGCCCGGCAGCGCGTTCGACCGGCAAGTCTGGGAGCAACTGCTGCAAATTCCATACGGCCACACCAGCACCTACGGCAGCCTCGCGGCACGCCTGGGCAAACCCGGCGCCAGTCGGGCGGTGGGGCTGGCCAACGGGCACAATCGGCTGGCGATCGTGGTCCCGTGCCATCGGGTGATCGGTGCGGACGGTTCGTTGACCGGCTATGGTGGTGGACAGCCGCGCAAGGCGTTTCTGCTGAGGCTGGAAAACGCTGCGGTGCAGCTCACGCAACCACTGGCTTTCTGACGCTTTGCACCACTCACAAGAAAGGATCTCGATGAACGCACTTGACACTCGGTTCCACCAGTTACACCAGGAAGGTCTGCTGATCCTGACTAACGTCGCCGACGCCACTGGCGCGCGACTGGTCGAGCATGCAGGCGGTAAAGCGGTCGCCACCAGCAGCGCGGCAGTCGCTTGGGCGCATGGCTATCCAGACGGCAACACCCTGCCCCTCGAACGGCTGATTTCAACCGTGGAATCCATCGCGCGGGTGATCCAGGTGCCGCTGAGCGTGGACATCGAGGCGGGTTATTCCGATGACCTCGAGCGCGTGGCCGAAGTGATCGACGCGGTGCTTGCCGCCGGTGCGGTCGGGATCAATATCGAGGACGGCAGCGGCGCCCCGGAGCTGTTGGCGCGCAAGATCGAAGTAGCACGGCAGATCGCTCAGAAGCGTGGTGTGAAGCTGTTCATCAATGCGCGCACGGACGTCTACCTCAAAGGTCTGGTACCGGCCGAGGATCGCGTCGCCGAAACCCTGCACCGTTCAGCGTTGTATCAGGCGGCCGGGGCTGATGGCTTGTTTGCCGCTGGCGTGACCGCCGCTTATGAAATCCAGGCAATCTGCAAGGGCACGTCACTGCCGGTGAACGTGCTCGGCTTCGCCTGCCTGCCCTCGCCGACCGAGCTGCAAGCTTTGGGCGTGCGGCGCCTGAGCGCCGGGTCGGGAATCGCCGAGTTCCTCTACGGCGCAATGGGCTCGCTGGTGAAAAGCTTCCTCGCCAGCGGCAAGCTCGACACCCATGATCTGAAGGCGCTGACCTACGGCGAAGTCAACGGACTGCTGAAATAGCATGCCGGATCGTTATCAGGCGGCCAGCGAATTTCTCGCCGCGCTCGACGAGGACTGGCAGCGCCACGTTGCAGCCGTCGGCCAGTGCCTGCATCAACCGCACCCGGCGCGTGACCCTTACGAATCGCTGGTGCGGGCAATTGCTTATCAGCAACTGCACGCCAAGGCTGGGGATGCAATTGTCGGGCGTCTGGTGGCGCTGTTTCCGGGGCAGACGTTTCCCCGGCCTGAACAGATTCTCGCGACCGACTTCGATCAACTGCGCGGCTGCGGTTTTTCGGCGGGCAAGATTGCGACCATTCAGGGCATCGCCCAGGCAACGCTGGACGGTGTAGTGCCGGATTATCCCACCGCGCTGGCAATGGAGGATGAAGCGCTGATCGAACGCCTTGTCAGCCTGCGCGGGGTTGGCCGCTGGACCGTGGAGATGCTGCTGATTTACAGCCTGGAGCGCATGGATATTCTGCCGGCGGATGATTTTGGCGTGCGCGAGGGCTATCGCCGATTGAAGGCGCTGGAGGTACAGCCGACGCGCAGGCAGATGATCGAGATCGGCTTGGCGTGGAGTCCGTATCGGACGGTGGCAGCTTGGTATTTGTGGCGCGTTGCCAAGGTCTAGACCGCGTTATCGTTCTTCGCGAGCAAGCCCGCTCCCACAGAGGAACGCATTTCAAAATGTGGGAGCGGGCTTGCTCGCGAAGGCACCAGTCGACTCAACCTCAAATCAAAGACCTGACTTCAACTTGCTGAACGCCCGAATCAAAGCCCGATTGAACGCCTTGCCATTGTCATTCTTGCTATACAGCGAAGCCCGCACCGCCTCCGACGGATACGTCCCCGGATCATTACGGATCGACGCATCCACCAGACCATCCGCCGCCGTGATCGCATTGGCGTAGTGGATGGTGTCGGTGATCGGCGCGATCACCTCAGGCGTCATCAGGTAATCCATCAACGCCAGCCCGGCCTGTGGATGCGGCGCATCCTTGGGAATGACCATGGCGTCAAACCAGATCAACGTGCCTTCTTTGGGGATACGGTAACTGAGCTGGAACGGCTTGTTCGCCGCTTGCGCCTGCCCCGCCGCAATCGCCACGTTGCCATTCCACGACATCGCCACGCAGGTGTTGCCGTTGGCCAGGTCGCTGATGTTCAGATCGTTGTCGAAGTAGCGAATGTACGGGCGGATCTTCGCCAGTTGCTGCTCGGCGAGTTTCAAGTCATCAAGGTTCTGCCGGTTGATGTCCAGGCCCAGGTACTTCATGACTGCGGCGAACACTTCGTTCGGATCGTTGAGCAGACTCACCCCGCAATCGGCAAATTTCGCCACCACCGCCGGGTCGAACAGCATCGCCCAGCTGTCGGTCGGCGCTTCTGGTAAACGCTGCTTGATCGCTTGCTCCTGATAGCCGACGCCGGTGGTGCCCCAGGCATAAATGCCGGCGTAACGGTTACCCGGATCGAACACCGCCATGTGCTGGCGGAACTCCTCGCCAACCCCGGCAAAGTGCGGCACCCGAGCCTTGTCCAGCGGCTGGATCGCACCGCTTTCAATGGCCCGCGACAGGTGCTGGCCGGCGGTCAGTACCAGGTCATACCCGCTACGTCCGGTGAGCAGTTTGGTCTCCACGGTTTCCAGCGAATCGAAGTGATCGGCGACCACATGAATGCCGGTCTGCGCCTCGAAATTCTTCAGCGTATCCGGGGCCAGGTACTCGCCCCAGATGTACAGATTGACCACCGGTCTGGCGGGGTCGGCGGCCTGCACACACAGGGGTGCAAGCACCAGCAATAACGCTTGAGTCAGTTTGTGCAGGCCCATGGTCAGGCTCCTTTTTTCTGGCCGGCGTATTGCGGCATGGTGATGCACGCGACGTTGCCGCCACCGAGGAGGATTTCCCGGGAGTTTTCGATGCCGACAATCTTGTGCTGCGGGAACAGTTCGGCGAGGGTCGCCAGCGCCACCTGATCGTTGCGATCACCGAACAGCGGCACCACGATCGAGCTGTTGCCGGCGTAGTAGTTGATATACGACGCACAGATTCTGGTGCCGACCTGACGGGTGTGGGTACTGTCCTGCTGATCGAGGCCTTCGGCTTCTTCGGCGGTCCACTCCAGCACGTCCGGTTGCGGCAGCTTGTGCACGATCAACTCGCGGCCACGGCTGTCGCGGGTGCTGCGCAGGATGTCGTAGGCCTCTTGATAGATTTCCCACTGCGGATCGTCGCGGTTGTCGGTCCATTGCAGCACCACTTCGCCGGGGCGCACGAAGCACGCGAGGTCATCGACATGGCCATCGGTTTCGTCGAACTTGCAGCCGCGTGGCAGCCAGATCACTTGTTCGGCGCCGAGGTAATCGGTCAGGCGCCGGGTTACTTCGTCCTTGCCCAGATGCTGGTTGCGATTGCGGTTGAGCAGGCACTGTTCGGTGGTGAGGATGCTGCCCTGACCGTCGCTCTGGATTCCGCCGAGTTCGGCAATCAGCGGCGCGCGGTAACGGTCGAAACGTTCGATTTCGAGGATCTTGCTGGCGATCTGGTCGTCCTTGTCCCAAGGGTAGTACAGGCCGCCGTCGAGGCCGCCATAGGCGTTGAATTCGAAGTCGACGCCACGCACTTCGCCGCTCTGGTCGTTGACCACAAAGCACGGGCCGCTGTCGCGGAACCAGGTGTCGTTGCAGGTCATCTCGACCACGCGCACTTGCGGCGGCAACTGGCGGCGGGCGGTGGCGAATTGCGCGGCGGAGGCGCAGACGGTGACCGGTTCGCTCTGCGCGATGGCGGTGACGATCTGCACCCAGACTTTCTGCGCCGGTTTCGCGCCGTTGCGCCACACGTCAGTACGCTCCGGCCAACCGAGCCAGCAACCGGCCTTGCGTTCGAATTCGCCGGGCAGACGGAAGCCGTCGTGTTTAGGGGTGGAGTCGAGCAAACGTGCCATGGTCAAACCTCGTCTTGGGGTTGGGAATGACCACAGGCTAAGGTCGCGGACGGCTGGCCCGCCAACGATGAATATTGCGGAACAGTTGAATTCAACTCATCAATCGGCCAGTTGATCGTTGAACCATTCGAGCATCTGCGCCACGGCAGGACGCTCTAGGCGCAGCCGCTCGCAGACCAGCGCATATTGGCCCAGCGCGGTCATGCTCGATGCGAACGGCCGCACCAGCCGCCCGCTGAGCAAGTCCTCCTGCGCGGTGAGGTTGTCGCCCATCGCCACACCCTGCCCCTGTGCCGCCGCTTCCAGCGCCAGACCGGCGTGAGCGAAATACAACTGGCGCTGCGGGCGCAGATCGCCGGCGTGACTGGTCAGCCATGCGGTCCAGGTCTTGCCGTCCTGATCGTCGTGCAGCAGGCAGTGGCGCGCCAGGTCTTTCGGGGTTTTCAGAGTGCCTTGGTTGAACAGTCCGGGGCTGCATACCGGGAAGAACTGCAGCGCCGGCAACGGCCGCACGAAATAGGCGCTGCTGTCCACCGGGCCGGTGCCGTAGGTGATCGCCAGGTCGATGTCTTCGCCCGGCGCGCTGGCGTCGATCGGCTGTTCGTAGAGATGCAGGGTGATGTGCGGATAGCGCACGTAGAAATCGGTGAGGCGGTTCATCAGCCACTTTTGCGCCAGCTCGGCGGTGACCGCCAGGCGCAACACCGCCAGCGAGGAAGGATCGCGCAGTTCATCACAGGCCTCGCCGATCAGTTCGAAGGCCTGCTGCAGGCTCTGCATCAGGCGTCCGGCGGCGATGGTCGGGCGGATCTGCCGGCCTTCGCGGATGAACAGCGAAACGCCGAGCTGCTCTTCGAGCTGACGGATCTGGTGGCTGACCGCGCTGTCGGTGACGCACAACTCGGCGGCAGCCCGGCCGAAATGCGCGTGGCGGGCGGCGCATTCGAAGGTTCGCAGGGCCGCCAGTGAGGGGAGTCTTCGCATGGGTTGGGGTGCCTTTTTTTGGGACATGCTGACCGGGCTGGCGGTGGGCGTCCAGTGCGACCGAGTTATCGTTCTTCGCGAGCAGGCTCGCTCCCACATTCTCGAACGCGCTCCCCTGTGGGAGCGAGCCTGCTCGCGAAAGCGTCTGCATGATCGCCACAAATCTTCTAGGCTCAACCGCACCCCTTCAGCCAACCGGAGGCCCCTCATGCACCTCGAAGGCTCCTGCCATTGCGGCGCCGTCACTTTCAGCCTGACCAGCGTCCATCCCTACCCCTATCAACGCTGCTACTGCTCGATCTGCCGCAAGACTCAAGGCGGTGGCGGTTACGCGATCAACCTCGGTGGCGATGCGGCCAGCCTCAAGGTTCAGGGGCGCAAGCACATCAGCATCTACCACGCGAAGATGAAGGAAGCAGGTGAAAAACGTGCCCATCGCAGCACGGCCGAGCGGCATTTTTGCTCACAGTGCGGCAGCGGTTTGTGGCTGTTCAGCCCGGAATGGCCGGAGTTGATTCATCCATTCGCCTCGGCCATCGATACGCCACTGCCGGTGCCGCCGCAGCACACACATTTGATGCTGGGGTCGAAGGCGCCCTGGGTCGAGGTGGATGCGAAACCCAAGGACAAGCAGTTTGCGGTGTATCCCGAGGAGTCGATTGCGCAGTGGCATGAGCGGTTGGGGTTGGTCAAATGAGCAGGGGGTTGTGTTGTGATTGATGGCTCTATCGCGAGCAGGCTCACTCCTACAAGGGAATGCATTCCAAATGTAGGAGTGAGCCTGCTCGCGATAGGGCCCAACCTGTCTACACAAATCAGTCCAGATGCGCCCAGGTCATCCGGAACGACGCCCCACCCCACACTGATTCCCCGACCTCGACCTGCCCGCCATGGGACTGCGACACCCGTCGCACCAATGCCAGACCCAGCCCAAAGCCACCGGTACGCCGATCGCGACTGGCATCCAGCCGCGAGAACGGCTCGAAGATTTTCTCCCGACCTTCCACCGGCACACCCGGACCGTCGTCGTTGACCCGCACTTCGTAGTAATCGCCGCTGCGCACCAGCGTCACTTCGACACGGCGCTCGGCATAACGAATAGCGTTGCGCAGCAGATTGATCACTGCGCGCGCCATAAAGCGCGGCTCGATGCGTACGGTGTCGAGCAGGCAGTCACCAATCAGCAACTGCACCCCCGCCGCTTCCGCCTCCAGCGCCACGCTGCCGACCACGCTGTCGAGCCAGTTGGCCGCTTGAATGTTTTCGCACTTGATCACCGTCGCGCCACGTTCGAGGCTGGCGTAGGTCAGCAGCTCGGAGACCATTTCTTCCAGTTCGCCAAGGTCGGCGTACATGTCGGCGATCAGTTCGCGGTTCTGGCTGGCGTCCGGTTGCTGCTTGAGCTGGTCGAGTTCGAACGACAATCGCGCAATCGGCGTGCGCAGTTCGTGGGAAACCGCGTTGGTCAGCTCACGCTGATTGGCGATCAAACTCTCGATGCGCGCCGCCATCAGGTTGAAGTGTTCAGCCAGATCGCGAATGTTCGAGCGCTTTGACAGTTGAATGCGCACCGACAAATCGTTGTCTCCAAAACGCTCGGCGGCCAGACGCAGTTTTTCCAGATCGCGCCAGTGCGGACGCACCCAGAAAAACAACACACAGCCGATCAGCACGGCGATCATCAAGTAGGCACCGGCAATGTAGAACGGCATCAGGCTGGGTTCGGCGGGCAAGCGAATGCTGAGCAGTTGCGAGCCGCCGTCGATGGCTGAAATGTATTGGGTGTATTTGTCGCGGATCACCAGCAAGCCTTGAGCAAGCTCGGCTTTTTCCTCGTCGCTGAGCGCCAGTTGATCGGCGTCGACCAAGGTCAACCCCAGGCCATAGTGCGGGCGCAGGGCCTGCAATTGTTTTTCACGGGCCGGGCCGTCGAGGTTGCGCAGCAACTCCCCCAGCGTCCAGGCCTGACCACGCACCGCCTCGCGGTTGTAGTCCTGCATCTGATAGTCGAGCAAGGCATCGAACGTACGCTCGACAGTCTGCAACGCCAGGACCAGGCCCACCGTCATCACCAGAAACAGCCCGAGGAATAACCGCAGCATCTACAGCTCCCACGCGAACGGATTGAACAGATACCCCTTGCCCCACACGGTCTTGATGCACACCGGTTCGCGTGGGTTGTCCTTGAGTTTGTTGCGCAACTTGCTGATGTACACGTCGACGCTGCGGTTGAGCCCGTCAAAAGCGATACCGCGCATGCGATTGAGGATGTCATCGCGGGACAGGGTCTTGCCGGCGGCGCTGGCCAGCAACCACAGCAGCTCGAATTCCATGGTGGTCATTTCGATGATCTCGCCGGCCAGACGCACTTCGCGACAGCTGCGATCGATGCTCAAGCGCCCGAACTCCAGTGCACTGACCACGCCAGCTTCCGGCATCTGCCGCCGCTGCAAGGCGCGCAGCCGAGCGAGCAGTACCGGCGGTTTGATCGGTTTGATCACGTAGTCGTCGGCGCCGGATTCCAGGCCGAGAATATGGTCGAGGTCGTCTTCCTTGGCGGTAAGGATGACAATTGGCGTGTCCGACACGCTGCGGATTTCCCGGCACACGTGCAGGCCGCTCTGCCCCGGCAGCATCAGGTCGAGCACCACCACTTTGGGCTGGAACTCGAGAAACGCGGCCACTGCCAGATCACCGCGATGCACCGCGCGCACCTCGTAGCCATGTTGTTCGAGAAAGTGCGCAATCAACGTGGCCAGACGCTCATCGTCTTCGACCAGCAGGACTTTGCCAAAACCCAGGTTATCCATAACGACCGTCTGCCAACCCATGTGTGAAGTGGGCGACAGTATGGCGGGATTCGTCGGAGAGGCGTTGTTTCGGGCAGCAAAAACCGGCCGCAGGGGCCGGTTTTCGGTGATATTTCATACTCTTAAGAGTTTTTAACAGTTTGTGTTTCAGGCCGCGGCCGGCACACCACTGTGAAAGCGGAATTCTTCATCCGGCGACTCGATCAGCTCCTGCTCGGCAGCACGCACCTTGTCGATCACCTGAGCGATGTCCTTCACGTCGCCGTACTGGTAAGCCAGTTTCAGATAACCCTGGAAGTGCCGCGCCTCGCTTTTCAGCAGGCCGAAATAGAACTTGCCGAGTTCTTCGTCCAGATGCGGCACCAGCGCTTCGAAACGCTCGCAACTGCGCGCTTCGATAAATGCGCCGACCACCAGGGTATCCACCAGTTTCACCGGCTCATGGCTGCGCACCACTTTGCGCAGGCCCGAGGCGTAACGCCCGGCATGCAACTGGCGCAGCTCGATCTTGCGGCGTTTCATGATGCGCATGACTTGTTCGTGGTGCACCAGTTCTTCCCGGGCCAGACGCGACATCATGTTGATCAGGTCGACGTGGGAATGGTACTTGGCAATCAGGCTCAACGCGGTACTGGCGGCCTTGAACTCGCAGTTCTTGTGGTCGATCAACAGGGTTTCCTGATCGGCCAGTGCCGCCTGGACCCAGGCGTCGGGCGTGCGGCAGCCAAGGAATTCGTGGATTTCGGGAAGGATCATGGGGCTCACGGTAAAAAGTGTACGAGCAAAGGCCGCCGATTATACCGGCCTGCCCGCAGACCACCAGTCGCAGGCGTTGATATGTATCAAGTCGCAGGCGCATGAGCAGCAACTATAGTTGTGCAACGCCGTGCCTTTTCTTTGCTGGAGACTCCGCTCATGCAAGCCATTCGCAGCATTCTGGTGGTCATCGAACCCGAACATTCGGAAAGCCTGGCGCTCAAGCGCGCCAAGCTGATCGCCGGCGTGACCCAGGCCCATCTCCACTTGCTGGTGTGCGACCGCAAGCACGACCACGCCGGCATGCTCGGCGTGCTCAAAGCCGCGCTGCTGGCGGATGGCTACAGCGCGACCACCGAACAGGCATGGAACGAGAGCCTGCACGAAACCATCATCGATGTGCAGCAGGCCGAAGGCTGCGGGCTGGTGATCAAGCAGCACTATCCCGACAGTGCGCTGAAAAAGGCTCTGCTGACGCCGGCGGACTGGAAACTGCTGCGCCACTGCCCGACCCCGGTGCTATTGGTAAAAACATCCACTTCCTGGAAAGACCGGGTGATTCTTGCGGCCGTGGACGTGGGCAATGCCGATGGCGAACACCGGCATTTGCACACCACGATCATTGATCACGGCTACGACATTGCCAGCCTCGCCAAGGCGCATCTGCATGTGATCACGGCGCATCCGTCACCCATGCTCTCGGCAGCGGATCCGACCTTTCAACTCAAGGAAACCATCGAGGCGAAATACCGCGAACAGTGCAAGGCGTTTCAGGCCGAGTTCGATGTGGACGACGAACACCTGCACATCGAGGAAGGCCCGGCGGATGTGCTGATTCCGTTCATGGCGCACAAACTGCAAGCGGCAGTGACCGTGATCGGCACCGTGGCGCGCACCGGGTTGTCGGGCGCGTTGATCGGCAATACCGCTGAGGTGGTGCTGGATGCACTGGAAAGCGACGTGCTGGTGCTCAAGCCGCAAGAGGTTGAGGATCATCTGGTGGAGTTGGCGGTGAAGCACTGAGGATTACGGTGCCTGAACCGGCGCCTTCGCGAGCAGGCTCGCTCCCACAATTGGAATGCAATCTCCTGTGGGAGCGGGCTTGCTCGCGAAGCTTTTGATCTTCAGGCGCCGAAGGCGTCTTTCAGGAAGCCAGGGGCGATGTAGCGCTGATAATGCGCTTCCGACAGCAGGAAAAATTCCCGATCAATGGCATCGCGCAACTCCGGCAGGTTCCAGTCGCGGAACTCCGGCAGCAACACCATCCCGTAGGCTTCCAGATTAATGATCACCCGCGCCCCGCGCGCAATCAGCTGATAGGCCCAGCAATATTCCGACTGATGCGGCACGAAGCGGATCTTGCGCTGCTCCAGCTGTTGGCGAAGGCGCGCCGGATCGAAGATCTCGACCTTGCTCGCCATCACTTGTGACAGCAATTGCTCCAGACGCAACCACACCGCACGCTTTTCCTCCTCGCCGTAACCATTCCAGTGGATCACTTCGTGGTGGAAACGCTTGCAGCCACGGCACACCAGATCTCCGTAAACAGTGGAGCAGAGGCCGACGCAGGGGGTCTTGATGGTCTGATTGGGCATAAAATGGCAAAACACTGAAACGCGGAACAGGCCGGCATGTTAGCCCTTTGTCGGGCATTGATCACCCCTCAAACGTCAGGGGCAAGCGCTGGCTCGCGGTTTACCCTGCCCGTGCACAACGCCACCAAAGTCCAATAGAGCGCGACTTACCTTTAAGTTTTTTTTGCCGTAGAATCAGCCAGCCTTTTAAGGCGCCAATGTCCGTTAGAAGCTGTTTTCAAAGCGTCACGAGCACAGTCGTTCCTTCAGAGCGGTGTTGGCGAAGGGTTTTTCCAGCGGGGAAAAGCCCAACGCCAACCCTCATCAGCTCCCCGTTCTGCAGGCGTAAAACTTTGAAAGCAGCTTCTGTAAGGAATTGCCGGTAATTCTGGCCAAACGACCCACAACGTCGTGCGGTGCATGAGTACGGCAATTTCGGGATGAGCGTCCCGGACACCCATTTGGGACCACTGATGAGGGTAATAACTGTGCTTGAAGCCTACCGCAAACATATCGAAGAGCGTGCAGCCCTGGGTATCGTTCCCCAGCCGCTTAACGCCGAACAAACTGCAGGCCTGGTCGAGCTGCTGAAGAATCCTCCGGCTGGCGAAGAAGCTTTCCTCGTTGACCTGATCACCAATCGCGTACCACCAGGAGTGGACGAAGCCGCTTACGTCAAAGCCGGTTTCCTGTCGGCCCTGGCCAAAGGCGAAGTCACCTCCCCTCTGCTGGACAAGAAGCGCGCTGTAGAACTGCTCGGCACCATGCAGGGCGGCTACAACATCGTGACTCTGGTTGAACTGCTGGACAACGCCGAGCTGGCGCCAGTGGCTGCCGAAGAACTCAAGCACACCCTGCTGATGTTCGATGCCTTCCACGACGTGGCTGAAAAAGCCAAGAACGGCAACGTTCACGCCAAGGCCGTGCTGCAATCCTGGGCTGACGGCGAGTGGTTCAAGAAGCGTCCTGTCCTGGCCGACAAGATCAGCCTGCGCGTATTCAAGGTCACCGGCGAAACCAACACCGACGACCTGTCGCCTGCACCAGACGCCTGGTCGCGTCCTGACATCCCGCTGCACGCCCTGGCCATGCTGAAAATGGCCCGTGACGGCATCGTTCCGGACGAGCAAGGCAAGACCGGCCCGATGAAGCAGATCGAAGAAATGCGCGGTCAAGGCTTCCCGATCGCCTACGTCGGTGACGTGGTCGGTACCGGTTCCTCGCGTAAATCGGCGACCAACTCGGTGCTGTGGTTCTTCGGCGACGACATCCCTTACGTGCCGAACAAGCGCGCTGGCGGTTTCTGCTTCGGCAGCAAAATCGCTCCGATCTTCTACAACACCATGGAAGATGCCGGCGCACTGCCAATCGAGTTCGACGTGTCGAACATGAACATGGGCGACGTGATCGACCTGTACCCGCACGCTGGCAAAGTCTGCAAGCACGGTACCGACGAAGTCATCACCACCTTCGAAATGAAGACCCCTGTGCTGCTGGACGAAGTCCGTGCCGGCGGTCGTATTCCGCTGATCATCGGCCGTGGCCTGACCGAGAAGGCTCGTGCCGAACTGGGTCTGCCGGCATTCGATCTGTTCAAGAAGCCGGAAGCACCGGCTGAAAGCACCAAGGGCTTCACCCTGGCGCAGAAAATGGTCGGCAAGGCGTGCGGTCTGGCAGAAGGCAAAGGCGTTCGTCCTGGCACCTACTGCGAACCGAAAATGACCACCGTCGGCTCTCAGGACACCACCGGTCCGATGACCCGTGACGAACTGAAAGACCTGGCGTGCCTGGGCTTCTCCGCTGACCTGGTGATGCAGTCCTTCTGCCACACCGCGGCGTATCCGAAGCCGATCGACGTGACCACCCACCACACCCTGCCTGACTTCATCATGACCCGCGGCGGCGTTTCCCTGCGTCCGGGCGACGGCATCATCCACTCGTGGCTGAACCGCATGCTGCTGCCGGACACCGTGGGTACCGGTGGTGACTCGCACACCCGTTTCCCGATGGGCATCTCGTTCCCGGCCGGTTCCGGTCTGGTCGCGTTCGCCGCTGCCACCGGCGTCATGCCGCTGGACATGCCGGAATCGATCCTGGTGCGCTTCAAAGGCAAAATGAAACCTGGCATCACCCTGCGTGACCTGGTTCATGCCATCCCTTACTTCGCCATCCAGAACGGTCTGCTGACCGTCGAGAAGAAAGGCAAGAAAAACGCCTTCTCCGGCCGCATCCTGGAGATCGAAGGTCTGGAAGGTCTGACCCTGGAACAGGCGTTCGAACTGTCCGACGCCTCGGCCGAACGTTCGGCTGCCGGTTGCACCATCAAGCTGTCGAAAGAGTCGATCACCGAGTACCTGCAGTCCAACATCACCCTGCTGCGCTGGATGATCGGCGAAGGCTACGGCGATGCACGTACCCTGGAACGTCGCGCGCAAGCGATGGAAGCCTGGATTGCCAACCCTGAGCTGATGGAAGCCGATGCCGACGCCGAATACGCCGAAGTCATCGAAATCGATCTGGCCGACATCAACGAGCCGGTACTGTGCGCGCCGAACGATCCGGACGACGCCCGTCTGCTGTCCAGCGTGGCTGGCGAGAAGATCGACGAAGTGTTCATCGGTTCGTGCATGACCAACATCGGTCACTTCCGTGCTGCCGGTAAACTGCTGGATCAGGTCAAGGGTCAGCTGCCAACCCGTCTGTGGCTGTCGCCGCCGACCAAGATGGACGCTCACCAACTGACCGAAGAAGGCTACTACGGCATCTACGGCAAGGCCGGCGCACGCATGGAAATGCCAGGCTGCTCGCTGTGCATGGGTAACCAGGCACGCGTTGAGCCGAACAGCACCGTGGTCTCGACGTCGACCCGTAACTTCCCGAACCGTCTGGGCGACGGCGCGAACGTCTACCTGGCTTCGGCCGAGCTGGCGTCCGTGGCTTCGATCCTGGGTCGCCTGCCGACCGTCGAGGAGTACATGGAATACGCTGGCAAGATCGACAGCATGGCGGCCGATGTCTACCGCTACCTGTCCTTCGACCAGATCGCCGAGTTCCGTGAAGCTGCTGCGAACGCCAAGATTCCAGTCGTTCAAGCCTAACGTTACAAAGCAATAGAAAACGCCGCCCATCGTGAGATGCGCGGCGTTTTTTTATGTCTGGGGACCTGTGGGAGCAGGCTTCAAGGCCTGCTGCACCGCACCATCGACGCTCAGCCCGCTGAGTATCACCCCGTTGGCCGTCACCTCCGGCAACGCCTCCAACACGGCCAGCGCCTCATGCTTGAGTCGCGCCAGAATCAGGCGCTTGCCCTCCTGATGCACCCGCAGGAAGAACTCCTGGATCGCCTCGATGCTGGTGCCGTCCAGATCCGGGGTTTCCTCCAGACTGAGAATCACCGTGTGCAGCGCCACGTCCGAATGACGAATCAAGTGCAAAGCTGCACCAAGAACTCGCTCGACGTTAGCAAAGAACAACGCTTCACTGGGCCGCACAATCAGCACTCCCGGCTCAGTCACCGCCGTTGGGTGACGCTGCAGATCGACAAAATCATGCCCGCCGTCGATCCGACCGAGCACCTGAATGTCCGCCGCCGACATCTGTTTGAGCATCAGCAACACGCTGATGGTCACCGACACCAGCAAGCCGTCGAGAATGCCCAGTACCAGCACCGCCCCCACCGCGCACAGCACCAGCAGCCGATCCCGGCGCCAGACGAAATAGCGCCCCAGCGGCTGCAGACTCAAGCCCCGCGCCAGCGCATGAACCACGATGGCCGCCAGAATCGGCTCCGGTGTCAGGGCGATCCACGGCAGCACCGTCAGCACGATCACCAGTACCACCAGCGCCGCCACCCCACCGGCCCAGCGAGAAATCGCGCCAGCGGCCTCGTTCGCCGACGTCGCCGAATACCCGGCCCCCGCCGGCATGCCATGGAACAATCCGGACAACAAGTTCGCTGCGCCGAGCGCCAGCAGATCGCGGTTGGAGGTCACACGATCACCGTGCTTGAGGGCGAACGAACTGATCGAGCCGTACGACTCGGCGTACAGAATCATCACCAGCGCAAACCCCACCTCCCCCAGCCGCAGCCAGTCGGCAAACGGCAGCACCGGCAGGCTCGGCACCTCCAGGCTCAGGTCGATCAAACCGATCATGCTCACGCCATGAGCCGGCAGGTTCAGCCATTGCCCGGCGACGATGCCGATCACCACCACCAGCAAACCGCCAGGCACCCGTGGAAAGCGCGAGAACAGTCCCAACAGCACCAGCGCCACCGCTGCGACGGCCGCCGCCGGCCAGTTCCACTGCGGTAGTTGTTCGAGCAGTTGCGGGGCGAAGCGCACCAGATTGGCGTCGATCAGGTGCACGCCGACCACGCTGGCGACCTGCTTGAGGATGATGGTCAGCGCGAGGCCGAAAGCGAAGCCGCGCAGTACCGGTTTGGCGATAAACGCAGTGACGCTGCCAAAACGAAAGATCCCCGCCAGCAAGAACAGCCCACCGGTGACCAGCACCAACCCGACCGCCAGCGTCGCGCGTAACTGCGGGTCGCCATTGGCCATGGTCGCGGTGGCCGCCGCCAGCACCGCTGCTGACGAAGACGTGGCCGAGACAATGGCAAAGCGGCTGGTGCCAAACAACCCATAGCACAGCAACCCGGCAAACAGCGCAATCACCCCGGCCTGGGGCGCCAGTGCGGCGATGGTCGAATAGGCGACCGCTTCGGGTAATAGCAGGCCGGCAATCGATAGACCGGCGAGGATGTCCTGCCAGCGATTGGGTGGCTCTACTGATTGGGGCGCGCTCGACAATCCACTGTCTCCAGACGAAAAAAGCCGCTGTGCGTATCACGCACAGCGGCCACTGTAGCTGAGTCTCTGGCGCTTTGGCTTACGCCGTCAGCGAATAAATCACCGCCGAAATGGCCACCAGACCGACCAGGGTAACGAATACGTTCGACGCCTGACCGCGATAGCGCGCCATCGCCGGTACTTTACGAATCGCGTACATCGGCATCAGGAACAGGATCGCCGCAATCACCGGACCGCCGACGGCCTCGATCATCCCGAGAATGCTCGGGTTCAGGGTTGCAACGATCCAGCACACCACCAGCATGAACGCCGCCACGATACGATCCAGCGCTTTGGCGCCCGGACGCTTGCCGCTCTTGACGATCAGGCCCTTGAGGCCTTCGCTGGCACCGATATAGTGGCCGAGGAACGACTTGGAAATCGCCACAAAGGCAATCAACGGCGCCGCAAAAGCGATGGCCGGATTGCTGAAGTGGTTGGCCAGGTACGACAGGATCGACAGATTCTGCGCCTTGGCTTCGGCCAGTTGTTCCGGCGACAGGGTCAGCACGCAACTGAAGACGAAGAACAGCACCATCACCACCATCAGCAGGTGGGCGCGGCAGAGGATCTGCGAGCTGCGCTGCTCCGCATTGGCACCGTAACGACGCTTCTGGTCCACCGCGAAGGCCGAGATGATCGGCGAGTGGTTGAACGAGAACACCATCACCGGAATCGCCAGCCACAGTGTGTGCAGCAGTGCCGACGGTGCCGGTACCTGCGAGGCGGTAGTGAGGATGCCGCCGTTCCAGTGCGGAATCAGGTATACCGCGAGGAACAGCAACGCAACGATGAACGGATACACCATCAGGCTCATCGCCTTGACGATCGCCTGCTCGCCGCAACGCACCACGGCCAGCAGGCCGAGGATCAGCACGAACGACAGCAGCGCGCGCGGTGGCGGCGTGATGTGCAGTTGGTGTTCGAGGAAGCTGGCGACCGTGTTGGTCAGGCCGACGCTGTAGATCAGCAGGATCGGGAAGATGGCGAAGAAGTACAGCAGGGTGATCAGCGCGCCGGCCTTGATGCCGAAATGCTGCTCGACCACCTCGGTGATGTCGGCGCCTTCGCGACCGGAGAGCACGAAGCGGGTCAGGCCGCGGTGAGCGAAGAATGTCATCGGGAAGGCCAGCAGCGCGAGGATCACCAGCGGCCAGAAGCCACCCAGACCCGCGTTGATCGGCAAAAACAGGGTACCGGCGCCAATGGCCGTCCCGAACAATCCCAACATCCACGTGGTGTCATGGCGATTCCAGCTCGACAGTTCAGCTGGTGCTGCCGCTTCATAGCGTGCGTCGACGCTATTGGCCTGATCATTCATCCGGTCGGATCTCCGCATTCCGGTCACTTGCCACTCGGTCAGGACGCGTCGGAAAAAACCGACAGACATGCTCCGGCCGAAACAGGGGCGCGATTCTCCGCGATAAATGAGCAGAAGCAAAGACTTAGCTGAGGAATGGTTGTACGGAGCAGATCAGCGGGTTGTCGTTTTCGGGAAAATGGCTGTCGGCTCCGGATACGTGAGATGTCGTTTTCCGGCAAGTTTCAGCGACAATTCCACCGGCAAGACTTGATCAGATTGATCGAGCCAGGAGAAATCCGAGTGACATGCAAAAAAGGCCGAACACCAGCATTCCCCAGATTGGGTACATATCGCCCTTGTTTTTGACGCGCATTCTTTCAACGTCCTCATCGTATTCTCGATCTGCCCGTTCAATCATGGCCTGACGGTCAAATGTACTCATGGTGATTTCCTTTTTTAGAGACAGGATCTGAATGGTATAAACGCGAACACCTAAAACTTAAGTGAAAGTCCTACAACTGCTGCAGTTGCGGTCAACCCTCCTGTAACGACCGCAAGCGGGTAAAAATACGTCTCCCACCTCAGCTTCTTTTCTTCCGCCATAAGTTTTTTCCTCTCAGCCGCAAGTTTCCGTATTTCACTCATTATTCTTTCGAGTTCCAGGTGTTCCCGATTGTTTTGAAGCATTTGCCTTCCTTGGCTATTGGCTGTCACTTCCAGAGCTGCTTTGTACCTCATGATTGCTTGCTCATCGGCAGCCGCATAGCAGACGCATCCGCCAAATTCGTAGGCAAAATCCGCGAAAAACGTAGGTAGCCTCGTACAAAAACAGCGGCGAGCTCATCACCCCACACTTTCAATCTGGCCGACATGTTCTAGCGTGAGACAAGTCCCCTACCCAACGGAGTCTCTGCCCATGCCCCTCGTCCGCGTCGAAATCAAAAAACACTCTGACCCCACCTTCGCCAAACGCATCGGCGAGCAGATCTACGCCGCCATGCGCAGCACCATCAACGTGCCGGAGCACGACAACTTCCAGATCCTCAACGAGCACGACGGCGAGCATTTCATCTTCGACCCGCAGTACCTGGGCATCCAGCGCAGCGATCGGTTGGTGATCATCCAGATCACCCTCAATGAAGGTCGGACGCTGGAGCAGAAAAAAGCCCTGTACCAGACCATCGCGCACAGCCTGAACACCCAACTGGGCATTCGCATGGAAGACGTGTTCATCAATCTGGTGGAAGTCAAAAAGGAGAATTGGTCGTTCGGCAACGGCATCGCTCAATACGCCAGTTGACAGCCCTTCGCCGCCGCCAGCATGATCGGCGGCATGAACCTTCGCCCGCTGCACCTCACCCGTACCACCACGACCGCCACCGGCGGGTCGTGGTGTTGCTGCCTGAGGTGAATCCAGCGCAGTGAACCCAAGGCCCCGCCAGCAATGGACGGGGCCTTGTTGTTTCTCCCGTCCGTGCGGCACTTGCAGCCCTCAAGGAGAAACATCATGTCCGCAGCATTGTTGATCATCGATATGCAGGTCGGTCTGTTCCATGGCCCGGAAAAACCCCATGACGGGGAGCGCGTGCTCGCCAACATCCAGCAGCTGATCCGCCAGGCACGCCAGCAACACGTGCCGATCTACGCCGTACGCCACACCGGCCCGGCAGGCTCGCCGATTGCCGCCGGCAGCCCCTTCTGGCAATTGCTGCCGGAACTCGATCTGAATGCCAAGTCCGACCATGTGTTCGACAAATCCAGACCCAACGCATTCCACGGCACGAATCTGGCGCAGCAGCTCAACGCTGCGCAGATCGACGACCTTTACCTGGTCGGCATGAAGACCCAGTTCTGCATCGACGCCACCTGCCGCGCCGCTGCGGATCTTGGCTTCAAACCGTTGCTGGTGGCCGACGCCCACACTTGCATGGACACCCCGGCATTACCCGCCCACGTCATCATCGAGCACCATAACGCCACCCTCGGCGGAGCATTTGCACGGTTGATCAACAGCGCCGACGTGAGCTTCTGACGAAGCGCCCGCGCGCTCCCCGTTTCAGCTCCTACACTGGCTGAAGCGGGGCTGCGGCCACCATTGCCAAACCGCTCTGGAATCAGCACTCTGACACGACTTTCGCGACCACACCGTCATAGATCACAGGAGCCGCGCAATGCCCGCCACCGTTCTGGTACTGGTTGAAACCATCAATGACTATCTGCCGATTCTCGAGCATCAGGGTTTTCACCTGATCCTCGCACCAACCCCTGCCGAACGTGCGCAAGCCATCGCCAGCCACGGCGCACGGATCGACGCGGTGCTGACCCGTGGCCCGCTGGGACTGACCGCTGAGGAAATCGCCGCCCTGCCGGCGCTGAAAATCATCACCGTGATCGGCGCCGGCTATGAACACGTTGACCTGCAGGCTGCCAGCGATCGCGGGATCACCGTGACCAATGGTGCCGGGGTCAACGCCTCGTCGGTGGCCGATCATGCGATGGCGATGCTGTTGGCGCTGGTGCGCGACATTCCACGCTGCGACGCCGCGGTGCGCCGGGGTGAATGGCCGAAGATCATGCGCCCGTCGCTGGCCAATAAACGCCTGGGCATTCTCGGCCTGGGCGCGGTGGGCATGGCGATTGCCAAGCGTGCTCACCTCGGTTTCGACATGCAGATCAGTTATCACAACCGTCAACTGCGCAGTGATGTGCCCTATGCGTTCTGCTCGACGCCAACCGAACTGGCGCGGGCCTCGGACTTTCTGATCGTCGCCACGCCGGGCGGGATTGGCACCCAGCATCTGGTGACCCGCCCGGTGCTCGACGCCCTTGGCCCGAACGGTTTCATCGTCAACATCGCGCGGGCCAGTGTGATCGCCACCGCTGAGCTGATCAGCGCCCTTGAGCAACGGCGGATTGCCGGCGCCGCACTGGACGTGTTCGATCACGAACCGCAGGTGCCAGATGCGCTGAAAACCCTGAGTAATGTGATTCTCACGCCACACGTCGCCGGCCTGTCACCCGAGGCCACCCAAGGCACGGTGGAACTGGTGGGAAAAAATCTCGTGGCGTTCTTCTCAGGGCAACCGGTGCTGACGCCCATCGCCCTGCCCCCCAGGCTCAACAACCAGCGCGTGCATTGAAAAGAGCCGGCAGCGCCCTGCTGCCGTACCTATTCGAAACGCTGATTATCCTGCAACACGCTAACCTATAAGACCGCTGCGCGCTTGTGGCCGCCCGAGTGCGCCATTAGATTAGCCAATGATGTCTGGCCTCCAAAATAAGCAGAAGGGATAAGCATGGCGCTTACTGACCAGTCCACCCGGATCCGCTCTGGCGAAGAACTCGATGCCAGCCTGATCGATCCGTACTTGAAGAGGCACATTCCGGGGCTGACCGGCACGCCGCAGATCAGCCAGTTCCCCGGCGGTGCGTCGAACCTGACTTACCTTCTGGAGTACTCGCAGCAGGAGTTCGTGCTGCGCCGGCCGCCGTTCGGCCACAAGGCCAAATCCGCCCACGACATGGGCCGCGAATTCCGCATCCTCAATCAACTGCGCGATGGTTTCCCCTACTGCCCGAAAGCCTACGTGCACTGCACCGACGAGTCAGTGATCGGCGCCGAGTTCTATGTGATGGAACGGGTCAAGGGCATCATCCTGCGCTCCGACCTGCCGCCGGAACTGGGTCTCGATGCAGCGAAAACCGAAGCGCTGTGCAAGAGCTTCATCGACCGTTTCGTCGAGCTGCATCAAGTTGACTACAACGCCTGCGGCCTCGGCGATCTGGGCAAACCGCAAGGCTACGTCGCCCGCCAGATCAAAGGCTGGAGCGAACGTTACGAAAAAGCCCTGACCCCGGACGCGCCGCATTGGGAGAAAGTCAAAGCCTGGCTCAACGACAAGATGCCGGCCGACCATCCGACCTCAAGCATCGTCCACAACGACTATCGCTTCGACAACGTGATCCTCGACCCGAACAACCCGATGCAGATCATCGGCGTGCTCGACTGGGAACTGACCACCCTCGGCGATCCGCTGATGGACCTGGGCAACACCCTCGCCTACTGGATTCAGGCCGATGATCCGGCACCGGTGCAACTGATGCGCCGCCAGCCGAGCCACGCCCCGGGCATGCTGACTCGACGCGAATTCGTCGATTACTACGCCGAACGCTCGGGCATCCAGATCGACAATTTCGACTTCTACTACACCTACGGCCTGTTCCGTCTGGCCGGCATCGTGCAGCAGATCTACTACCGCTTCTACCACGGCCAGACCCAGGACAAACGCTTCGCGCAGTTCATTCACATGAACAAACTGCTGGAGCACATGAGCCTGCAGGTCATTGCGAAATCGAGCCTCTGACGGCCCACACCAAGGAACCCTTATGTCCAAGACTCAGTTGTTCGACCTCGACGGCAAAATCGCATTCGTCTCCGGCGCCAGCCGTGGCATCGGTGAAGCCATCGCCAAACTGCTGGCCCAGCAAGGCGCCCACGTGATCGTCTCGAGCCGCAAGCTCGAAGGCTGCCAGCACGTCGCCGACGCGATCATCGCCGCCGGCGGCAAGGCCACCGCCGTGGCCTGCCACATTGGTGAAATGGAACAGATCAGCCAGGTCTTCGCCGGGATCAAGGAACAGTTCGGTCGCCTCGATATTCTGGTGAACAACGCGGCAACCAACCCGCAGTTCTGCAACGTGCTGGACACCGATCTGGGTGCGTTCCAGAAGACTGTCGACGTGAACATCCGTGGCTACTTCTTCATGTCGGTGGAAGCCGGCAAGCTGATGCGCGAAAACGGTGGCGGCAGCATCATCAACGTCGCCTCGATCAACGGGATTTCACCGGGCGTGTTCCAGGGCATCTACTCGGTGACCAAGGCCGCCGTGATCAACATGACCAAAGTCTTCGCCAAGGAATGCGCGCAATTCGGCATCCGCTGCAACGCCCTGCTGCCGGGCCTGACCGACACCAAATTCGCTTCGGCCTTGGTGAAGAATGACGCGATCCTCAAGCAGGCACTGACGCAGATCCCGCTCAAGCGCGTGGCCGATCCGAGTGAAATGGCCGGGGCGGTGCTGTATCTGGCAAGTGATGCATCGAGCTACACCACCGGGGTTTCGCTGAATGTGGATGGTGGGTTCCTGTCCTGATCTCTCTGACAAATGATTAACCCTGTGGGAGCGGGCTTGCTCGCGAAGTCGGAGTGTCAGGCAGCATTGCCTTGAATGACACACCGCATTCGCGAGCAAGCCCGCTCCCACAGGGGTTATCCGTAAGACAGTGACTTTGGGTAATTGCCTGACAAAGTGCACCGGCAAGCACCCCCACAGCACTACTGCGTGACACACCGGGTGGTGGTGATATGCCGGGTGACCTGCTCGTCAACGTACATATCGCCCGACACCTGAGTGTTTTCCAGGGTCTGACAGGTACGCACCGGCGGTGGTGGCGGCGGTGCAGCAGGAGGCGGTGGCGGAGGACTGGCGCAGCCGCTCAATAGCGCGACAGAGAAAGCCAGCGACAACGGCAGATACACGCGTTTCCCAGGATTATTCATAGGACGACCCGCGATGAATGGAAGAGCCACTTCCGCCATCGCGCACGAATACTGCGGATGACGGAAGACCTGACCACTCATTCTTTATAGCCGACCACCCTGTAAGCGCCAGTGAAATGGAGGGAGATGGAGGAATTGGCTGTCGATTTTGCGGGGAGGAAAATCTGTGTGGGAGGGGTACATCAACAAGAGTTTTTTGACTGGAAGGCCGCCATCGCTGGCAAGCCAGCTCCCACAGGGGTTGAGTATTCCTGACTGAAATGGGTCAGCTGTCAGGCCGCCTTCGCGAGCAAGCCCGCTCCCACAGTTGGAATGGGTGTGTTCAGTTGTAAATGGGTCGGCTGTCAGGCCGCCATCGCCAGCAGGCTGACTCCTGCAATTCAGAGAGCGAGCCCCCCATGCGGCGAAGCCGCCCCACTCAACACAATGAGCGTTAGCTCGAGTACCGCTTTTGATCTGAGGGCCTGTCGGCAGGCTGAGTGGAGGGATTTGTCCGGGGGTGGGAGCGCAGCGACCGTTTGGCGCAGCCAAACACAGCGAGAGGAGGTGCAGCGAAGCAAACCGTAGGC